>NZ_RAWL01000053.1:0-30390 GCF_003668885.1 Corallococcus sp. AB049A
GTGCCGGTCCTGGGGGAGCACACCTTCCTGGACCTCAAGCTCGCCGAGGCACGCCGGTGGGGCGAGCGGCTGGGCCGCCCGGTGCCGGTGGCGGTGATGACGTCCTTTCTCACTCACGACGCCATCGCCGCGCACCTGGAGGCCCGGGGGCTGGGGCGGGACGTGTTCCTGTTCCGCCAGCAGATGCTTCCCCGGCTCACGCCGGAGGGTGCCTTGTTCCGGGAGGCGGACGGGCAGCTGTCCTTCGCCCCTTCAGGGCACGGAGACGTGTTCCGCGCCCTGCGAGAGAGCGGGGTGGGGCAGACGCTGCGCGAGCGCGGTGTGCGCTGCATGTTCTTCGCCAACGTGGACAACCTGGCGGCGACGCTGGACCCGGTCGTCGTCGGGATGCACCTGCAACGGGGCTGCGACATGACGGTGGAGGTGACGCCGCGGGCCAACCCCAGTGGCGCGCTGGACGCGGGCGCCGCGCCGGTGCGCGTGGGCGGCCACCTCCAGCTGGTGGAGAAGGTGGACCCGACGCGGCATGCCTTCATCTCCACCAACAACATCACCTTCCAGTTGAAGGCGATGCTGGACGAAGCGCTGCCCATTCCCTACCGGGTGGTCCCCAAGAAGGTGGACGGCGCGCCCGTCCTCCAGTTCGAGCAGGTGACGGCGGAGGCCAGCAGCCTGACGCGGCCGGATGGCCAGCCGCTCCTGTCGGTCGCCTTCATGGAGGTAGGGCGCACGGACCCCGCGACGAGCCGCTTCGAACCGGTGAAGGCCCCGGACGACCTTCCCCGGGTGGTGGAGCGCCTGCGGCCGCGACTGGAAGCCTTGCGTTAGAGGCTGCCCGGAAACCTGGCTGACACGACTGTCTTTGCTAAGAGGAACCCCGTACCCGGTGTCAGGGTATGGACATTGAAGCCAATCCATGTCCTTTCTATCAAGGCGCGCGCCGGAAGCCTGACGCGCTGCGTGGGGAAACCCAAATCACGCAGTCTGTGAATGATCGCCTTGAGTGAGGAGATGGAATGAGAGTGCCTGGTTACGAGGCATGCAGTCGTGCGTTCTTGAAGCCCCTGGTGGCCATGCTGTTGACGGTGTCTTCCGCCGCCGCGGCGGGTCCAGCGCGCCTTGATGAAGGATTGGTGCGCTCCAAGCAGCAGTCCGGCTCCGCGGCGATGGCGCCCGCCAAGGACATCGAGGCGCCCGGGATCTCCGGCGTCGCGCTTCCGCACGGCTTCGTTCCAGGGAGTGGGATGGGCCTGCAAGGCCCGAACACCGGCCCGGGCACCGCCCAGTACCTCGACCTGAACACGCAGTGGAGTGACACGCTGGACGCCCAGAACGCGCAGGGCTGGTACTACGTCTACGTCCCCGCGAACGGGAAGGTCACCGCCTTCCTGCAGACCGTCGGCAACACCAGCATCGACTACGACCTGTACCTCTATAAGTTCAACCCGGTGGACGGCACGCTGACGCCCCAGGCGCAGTCCTTCTATGCCCCCGCCCACTACGAGCAGGTCAGCACCACCGCGGCCGCGGGGGACTACTACTTCGTCATGGTGCATGCGTACCAGGGAGCGGACCCGGTCAACCCGTACACGCTGGCCGTGATGTATTCCAATACGCCCGACAGCGACGAGCCCGATGACAACCCCTGGCAGGCCAGGAGCCTCAGCACGGCGGTCAGCGTCACCCGCACCCTGGACAATGCCTTTGACGAGGACTGGCGTGTCCTCACCGTCGCGCAGCAGAATACCTTTGCGTTTTCACTGAACACGGCGGCCACGGGGACGTATCAGCTGCAGATCTTCTCGAACCCGCATGGGACGCCTGCCGCGACCGTCAGCAAGAATACCCAATCCAACTACCAGCTTCCCGCGGGCACCTGGTACGTGCGGGTGCTCTCGCTCGACACCGTGACCCCGGGGACGTCCTACACCCTGCGCATCGGGGCCGCGGCGAGCGCGATAACGCTGACCAGCGTGGACACCGATGGCGGCTATGGGGGCTATCTCGACTATGGCGCCGGAAACGCCTGGCGCGTGTACCGGACGGCCACGGTCAACGGGCGCGTCGTCGACAAGTTCGGCAATGGTGTTCCGAATGCTCCGGTCACTGTCGTGGTCTACACCCCCAGCACCTATCAATCTCAATCGCAGGCCAGCGGGGTCAGCGGGGCCGACGGCTTCTTCTCCGTCTACGTCAACCTTCCGGCGGCCGCGGGGAGGTACTCCTATGACAACTGGGTCAGCATGCACTACTTCGACCTGGCGTCAGTCAGCATTCAGGCGGACGTCGCGAGCACAAGCACCGTGCTCTACCACTTCGCCTATTCCATCTATCAGCCCCACTGACCTTCCGGGATAGGGCCTGTTGGGGACGTGCGGCGGGCGGAGTTCACGCGGGCGAGCTGGACTCCGCCCGCGTGAGCGAAGCTCCGCGCGAGCTGCCACCTGCACGCGTGGCAGCCAGCTGTATGGCTGTGCGCACTCCGTGGCGAGCCTGGGCCGGAATGCTACCGTCATGGGACTCGTACGTTGCATGAACAGTTGAATCCTCCCGGCGAACACTGGTTGCGGAAGCGGCACCACTTCCTCAGGGTGCCGTACAGTCCTCCTTCCGAGGGATTGAAATGGACATCGGCATGCCCGCATCCTGCGCGTGCCATGGGGGACTCCCACGGTGTGACAGGGGGGGGATGATGCCGGCAGAGATGTCCTGGACGGCCCGTAGGGCCCGCGCGCTCATGTATATGGCCTGGGCTCTCCTGGGGGGCTCTGCCTGTAAGTCCGAGGAGCCGCCCGCGCCTCCGCCCCCAAAGCCTGCTCCCGGTCCCGCCGCCGCTTCGCGACAGCTCCCATCCGATGTGACTGCGTTTGTCTCCCGGCAGGAAGAGTGCCACCACTGGGGAGGCGAGGAGCCGTACAGCAAGGAGCGGGCAAGGGAAATCCGGGCGGCGGCCGAGAGGCTCGCGTGCGAACGCCTGGAGGCCGATGCCCGCGCGCTCCGGTCGAAGTATCAGGACAATCGCGAAGTGCTGGAGAGTCTGGATGCGGAGAGCTCCCGGCTCTCCGATCCTCAACAATAGGTAGGACCGACGTTCAGCAATCCTGGGGGGCGCATGAATCGCCGAATGAAGGCATGGATTGTCTGTGGTCTCATTGCTGTATGGGGGTGCGACAAGGAGGCTCCGGACACTCCACCCACGGACGTGCCGGTGGACGTCGAGGAGAACATCGCATCCCCGGGCCAGCTGGCCCTGGACGGCAGCACCGCGAACCAGTTCATCGCCCAGGATGAGCCCCTGCGCTTCAGGGTGACAGGCGCGACGGCCTCCGCGGACAGGCACGATGCCTACATCCGCATCAACGGGAGCTATGTTCCGAGTGAGGCCCTTACGGTCACCTCGGACTCGGTGACTCTGGCCCCCGGCTATTTATCGGGTGGCCGCAATGAGGTGGAGGTGGGCCTGAATGACAGCCAGGGCCTGTCGTTACATGCGCGCCACGTGTTGTGGGCGGGGCGAAACCCTCTCGTAGTCCACGTGGTCGATGCTCAAGGCGCTCCCGTGGATGGGGCCTCCGTCTCCGTCCGGCTGGGGGACGACGCCAACGTCCGCCAGCTGGCAGTGAGCGCAGGGGGGCGTGTCACGTTCACTCACGTTCCCAGCCGGACGGTCCTCATTGAGGGACGCACCGGGCAGAACGCCCTGGCGGTCCTGCCCCTCATGGGGAATGCCGGAACGGTTGAGTTGCGTCTGCAGGGCTTCCAGCCGGCGAGCAGCGCCGCCAACAATGACTTCACGCAGGGCCTGACCGGGTGGAACGTGGGGGATTCCCCAGTGGTGTTGATTCCCCACACGGAGGCCCCCCAGCAGCAAGGGCTTGCCCCGCGGCCGCAACAGGTGCGGATGCGGCGGGCCCCAGGGATGCGGGCCACCCTGGGCATGGGGCCTTCGGCCTTGCAGGACGGGTCCGGCGATGCCGACTTGCAGTTGAGCACCTCGGGCCAGGGGCCCCGGTCCGTCTCCCGGACCTTCACCGTCAATCCCGGCGCCAAACAGGTAACGGTGCGCTTCCGGTTCGTGACCTCGGAAGTGCCGGGGGGCTACTTCGGCACCGAGTTCAACGACTTCTACAATGTTTCCATCCGGAGCCAGCAGGGTGGAGGGGCTGTGTCGGACGGCAACAGCATGAATGCGCTGGGCCTGGGGGCCTTTGACGCAGCGGGGGCGACAGCCTGGCGGGAGATCTCTCTGCCCGTGACGGAGGAGGGGGACACGGTGCAGGTCGACGCCACGGTCGCGAATGTCGCCGATGATCTGTTCGACTCGTTGCTCATCATCGATGTGGTCCGTCAGCCCTCGCTGCGGGTCACCGCGTCAGCGACCTCCGTGTGCGTCAACGAGAACGTGAACTTCCGGGTGGAGGGCGGCTCGACCGACCCCATCACCTGGAAAAGCATCGGGCAGCCTGCGACGGGTTCCGGCACGAACCTCGTGGTGCGCTTTGGCGCAGCGGGCGAGGGTTCGGCCACCGCGACCCAGAATGGGCAGTCCGCCACGGCCAGCGTCACCATCAAGGAGTCGAGTGGTGCCCAATGGGTGGGACGCTTCCCAACCAGCACCGATGTGAGCGAACTGACGCCGGCGTTCAGCGGGGCTGTCAGTGGGTTCATTGGGGCATTGGGGGAGGCGGGAGCGGCCGTGAATGTGAACGCCACGTACCGGCCGGTCGAGCGGGCCTACCTCATGCATTATGCTTGGCGCATCGCCCGCACCGGACTGGACCCCAGCACCGTGCCCGCGCATCCGGGAGTGGAGATCTGTTGGGTGCATCGCGACGCGGAGGGAAACATCGATAGGGCGGCCGCGCAGGCGGCGGCGGAGGCCATGGTCGCCGGCTATGACATCGTCTTCCAACCCGCTCTGGTCTCCAGGCACACCCAGCGGCAGGCCATCGATATGGACATCAGCTGGACCGGCACCCTGGAAATCACCAATGCATCTGGGGACACGGTGAGCATCGCCACCACGCCCCGGTCCGGCATGAACACCACGCTGCACGCGGTGGGGGCCTCATACGGAGTCATCAAGCACCTGACAGACCGGCCCCACTGGTCGACGGACGGTCACTGAGCGCAGGCTCGCGGTGCGCCCGGCGGCAGCTGGTTTTTCGGCCGCCGCCTGGCACCGCGTCTGCCAGCCCCTGGCAACAATGGGGGGCACGCGGGCGCGCTGGACATGGGCCCGCGTGAGCGAAGCGCTCCGACTTCGCCTCCGAATGGGGGCGCCCGACGAGTCATCATGCAGATCCATCGCGGGTGCTGTCCGCAGACAGGTGGCCATCGCCGGGTTCCTCTTCGTTGTGCATGACGTCCCGGAAGAGGGCCTCTCCTCCGAGCACACGGACCGTCAGTGACCGTCAGGGCGGCAGCCATCTCTGAACACAACACCTGCCCCGCCCGGCGATTGGAGTTGGCCGCTTTTCGCCCTCTATTCCGGAGGTCAAGCCGTCACTGGGGGGAAGGCGACATGGACCTTGCAGACACTCCGCGGAGGCGTCGTGTCCCGGCAACGTGGCCCGGCGGGTGGCTGCTCTTGATGTTGCTCGCCTTGCCTGTCAGCGCTGAACCTCCTGCCCTCAATCCCCACCTCCAGGCCGCGTTCAGCCTCTATGACGCGCTTGAGTATGACGAGGCCCTGCGCTCGCTCGGAAGGGCCAGGCAATGGCAGTCGAACACCCGGGAGGACCGGATTGCCATTGAGTTGCTGGAAGGAATCCTGGCCTTCGAATTCAGTCAGGCGAAGCGGGGACGAAGCGCCTTCGCGCGCGCGCTCGCGTTGGATCCGAAGGCAACGCTGCCGCTACCCGTATCACCGAAAGTGACTGCCGCGCTCGAACAGGTGCGCGCCAGCCTCCCCGCCAGTGCGCCGCCACCCGTGCCCGTACCGAGCGAGCCTGCTCCGGCGCCCATTGCCGTGGTGAGCGAAGCTCCCCGTGCGCCGGTGACGCAACCACCCCTGACCGGGGTCGAGCGCGGAGCCGGTATGCGCTCCCGCCTCCGGCTGCCGGTCGCCATTGGCGGTGGCGTCGTGGCGGTGGGAGGTGTGCTGGCCTGGGGAAGGGCCCGTTCGCTCGGGGCCCAGGTGCGCGACGCGGACCCGTCCATCAAGACCCGGGCGCGGCTGGACGCCACCCTTCAGCAGGGGAGGACCTTCGAGAAGGTGGGATGGGCCCTGATGGGCCTGGGCGCCGCGACCGTCGCGGGGAGCTTCCTCTTCCTCGGTGAGAGTTCGCCGGGGGCCCAGGCGTCGCTCCTGCCCACGCCGGAAGGTGCACAGTTGTCCCTCTCCTGGAGCCTCCGATGAGCCGTCATCCGGGATTGATGCGTTGCGCGCTGTTCGCGCTCTGCCTGACATGGAGTGCCTGCCTCCCGTTTGACGAGGACCGGGATGCGTTCTGCGCGAACGTGGACCCAGGTCGTCTGGAGGAGCTCTGTCCTCCCGTGCCGGCCCCTGCCGGCGGTGCGTCGACCGATGCCGGCGCATCAGGGGATGCGGGGGCTGACGCAGGTCTTGAGGAAGACGCAGGTCCTGAACAGGACGCAGGTTCTGAACAAGACGCAGGTCCCGAGGAAGACGCGGGTGTTGACGGAGGCGCCGTCGGCGAGTGTTTCACGGCGGCCGATTGCCCGGAACGCCCGGCGACATGTCAGAACTTTCGTGTCTGCGTTGACCAGCGATGCGAATACCGACCGCAGGAAGACGGGGCACCGTGCAGCGGAACGCCCACGGCGCAGTGCCGTGAAACCACCGGCACGTGCAAGAGTGGCGTCTGTCAGTACACGCCAAGGGTCACGGGGTCCTGCAATGACGCGGATGCCTGCACCATAGGTGACGTATGCAACGGCGCTGGCACATGCGTCGGCCAGCCGCTGACCTGCGCGAACACAGCCAATGTGACCGCCACGGGCTGCTCGGTGGGTTCCTGCACTATCACTACCTGCGCCGCGGGTTGGGACGATTGCGATGGGGTTTACAGTAACGGCTGCGAGACGAACCTCTATTCTTCGAACAGTAACTGCGGGACATGCGGCCACCATTGTAGCTGGCCTGATAGTAGCTGTGCTGGGGGGACCTGCGTGACGTCATGCAGTGACTGCAGTGGCTGCAGTGACTGCAATGGCATCGAGTGCTGCGCTCCGAAGGAGTGCCGTAGAAGGCCCACCGGCGTGGAATACTGCAATTAGCTGTGTTGAATCGGTGGAGAGGACCCGCACGGAGTGTCCGTGTGCGTCCTCCCCGGCGCCGAGCCCCACCCCTCGCCCACTCGCTTGAAGCTTCTGCGCACCCGCGGTGATGCAATCCACTCGCAGGGTTCCAGAGGGCACATTGACCCGGTTGAAGCCCTCGGTGACACTCGACCGCGTTGTATGGGGCGGGTGCGACTCCCTTCGATTTCACAACTGAGCAGGCGACCTGGCAGCGCGCGCAAGGGCCCCGTCGCGAGTGCGCTGGGGGGGACAAACGAATGAAGCGGTGGATGAGCGGTTGCCTTGCGGCCACGGCCCTGTTTTCGGGCGCGTGCGGTCCCACGGACGAGTCACAGCGCGTGGCCGCGCAGGAGGCCGCGCCGGCGGACCAGGTGCTCCCGCGCTACGAGACGGCGAATGAGAACAGGGTACGCGCGCTCGCCGCGGGTGATGCGTTCTGGGCATGGCAGTGCGACCCGAACACCTACGGCTTCACCGCCGTGAGCACCGTCGCGCGCTTCCCCACCGAGGCCGAGAGCACCACGGGCGTGTTGATCGGCTGGCCGGACTACGGCTGCACGGTGCCGGAGCTCGCCGGCCTGGTGAAGGCGGGCCTGCAGGGCAACACCCAGGTGAGCATCCTCACCGCGCCGAACAACAACAACGGCGTGACGAGCTGCCTGCGCCGCGCGGGCCTCACGGACGCGCAGCTCGCGCGCGTGGAGTACGTGCCGGTGGACGTGGACTCCGTGTGGATCCGCGACTACGGCCCGGAGATCCTCATCAAGCCGGACGGCAGCCGCCGCTTCGTGGACATGAGCTACTACCCGCTCACCTCCAGCACCTGCGGCAACATGCAGGGCCGCGTGCGTGATGACGCCTCGCCCAGCCGGCTCGCGGCGCTGTGGAACACCGAGGTGGTGCGCCCCAAGGTGCGGCTCGAGGGCGGCAACCTGCAGACGGACGGCAAGGGCACCTGCTTCCGCGCGCAGCGCAACGCCGAGGCGCGCAACAACTTCAGCGAGTGGCAGTACACCCCGGACGAGCTGAACGAGGTCATCGGCGCCGCGCACCACTGCAAGGTGCAGGTGATGGAGTCGCTGGTGGGCGGTGTCATCGACCACATCGACATGTTCATGACCGTCATCTCCTCGAAGACCCTCCTCGTGGGCCAGTACGACCCGGCGGATGACGCGACCAACGCGGCCATCCTGGACCGCAACGCCGCCAGGCTCGCGGGCCTCGGCTACCGCGTGGTGCGCGTGCCCATGCCCAAGAGCTACTGCCGCAAGGTGCTCTCCGGCTGCACCGGCCAGCCGCAGCAGATCCAGGCCTGCGACGGCACCAACGAGCGCATCTGGGCCACGTACATGAACAGCATCCGGCTCGGCGACGTGGTGGCGGTGCCCGTGTACAAGTGGGTTCCCGAGGCCGACAAGGCCACCGTCGCGGCACAGGAGGCGCAGGCGCTCTCCATCTACCAGTCCGAGCTGGACCGCGAGTTCGGCAAGGGCAAGGTCAAGGTCGTGACCGTGCAGGGGGACAGCCTCATTCCCTGCCAGGGCTCGCTGCACTGCACCACGATGACCTACAAGTGAGCCCACGCTCCGGCGCACCCAGCGCGTCGGGCGTGACGGTGAACAGCTTCACCCCCGTGCGGCACGGGGGTCTCTGTCACGCCCCGCTGAGCGTTCGGCCTCCATGCGCGCCTTCTCGCGGACCATGAGGTCGCGCACGTGGTCGCGCAGGGCGTGCACATCCCCCGCGAAGTCCGCGGGGTCGATGGGCTCCAGCACGCGCACCCGGGCGTGGACGGCCTGCTGGAAGACGCGCGCGTGCTTCGGCACGGTCAGCGCGGTACCGGTGAGGACGATGGGGATGATGGGGCAGCGCTGCTGGACGGAGAGCGTGAAGGCGCCGTCCTTGAAGGCCTTCATCTTGCCGTCCCGGGAGCGGGTGCCTTCGGGGAACATCAGGATGGGGACGCCGCGTGACAACCAGCGCTCACACCTGGCCATCATCTGGAGGACGCTCTCACGGTCTCCGCGGATGAGCGGCACATAGCGGTTGAGGCGCATGTTCCAGCCAATGAGTGGCAGCTTGAAGTTCTCCGCCTTGGAGACCCACTTGAACGGCCGGTAGAGACCGAAGAGGACCAGGATGTCCCCCAGCGACTCATGGTTGGACACCAGCACCGCCGCGCCCTTCCAGGGCAGGCGTTCGCGGCCCTCCACCCGCAGGTGCCATCCCGGGTTCAGGTAGAAATACAGCTGTGCCCAGAAGCACGAGTACAGGTGCAGCGCCCGCCCGTTCGCGTCGAACGGGCGGGTGAGCGCCCACAGCAGGAGCGCTCCCAGGAACAGCACCGCGCTGGACAGCGCGAGGAAGGCCCAGAGCGCGCTAGAGAGGAGGACTCGAACGGTCCCCGGACTGTCATGGTTGGATGGCTCCACACCTGTCAGGTGTGCATTGCCACGGAATGAATAGCAACCCCCATCCCCCATGGGGGCCGAGTCGTGCTGCTCACCGCGCGGTGACGCGTGCGCGCTTGAGGGCGCGGGACGCGGCGTCGAGGAACTCGTTGCTCGCCTCGGAGAGGTCCACCGCGCGGGCGTCCACCCAGCCCTGCAGGGAGTTGTAGCCCATGACCGCGGGGATGGCGACGAGCAGTCCGAAAGCGGTGGTGACGAGCGCCTCGGAGATGCCCGTGGAGATGGTGCCGATGCCGCCCGAGTTCGCGGCGCCCATCTCCTGGAACGCGGTGACGATGCCGATGGTGGTGCCGAGCAGGCCCACGAAGGGTGCGGTGGAGCCCACCGTGGCGAGGTGGCCCAGGCCGCGCTTGAGGCTCTGGAGTTCGCGCTGCGCCTGCCGCTCCAGGCTGCGCGCCACGGACTCCATGACCTCGTCACGGCTGTCGGTGGCGCTGATGCTGTAGGCCGTCAGCCCCGCGCGGATGGTCCTCCCCAGGTAGCCCACGTCCTTCTCCGTCTTCACGTCGGCGGCGGCGTCGAAGTCGCCATTGGCGAGCAGGGACTCCAGCTGCGCGGCGTACCTGCGCGAGTGGATGCGGGAGGCGCGGAAGACGATGGTGCGCTCGGCGAGGATGAGGAGGGACACCATCGACATCACGCCCATGGCGATGACGATGAGTTGTGCGACCGGGCCCATGTGGGTCCACAGACCCGCGAGTGTGAAGTTCATGGCGGGAACGAGACGCGCCTCCGTGCGCGTGGGCCACGGTGTGGCCCCAGAGGGAACGGCGGTGACGGGAACGGTGTCCAAGGTACGCAGGCGCAGGGCCGAGAGGGTGGGCGCGCGTCCATGCGTTGGTCATCGTTCTGTCATTGCGCCCGCAGCGCGCGTTGTCCCCGCCAGCGGCTCATCGTCTCTGGCGCAAAGCCGACACCGGCCCTCCAGGGCAGGAGGCTCGTCGCGAAGCGGTGGCCATGCTCCCGCGCGCGCTCCATCCAGGAGCGGGCCCGCGGGAGCTCCTCGCGGTTCGTAGGCGGGGTGACCATGGCTCGGAAGTTTCTTACGGCAGCCGAGTGCCGGCTGTGTGTGGATCGCGTCGTACCTCTTGAGCTGAAGCGGGAGGCCGCGGCGCGCTCCATCGAGGTGAACCCGGAGAACGATCCGGCGCCCGTGCTGGCCCGGGTGAAGCGCGCGGGCGCCTCGTGGCATCCGCTCAAGCTGGCGCTCGAGACGGGCAAGCGCTGGAAGCCGGGGCAGACGCTGCGCATCCGTTTCCTCGACGGCAGCCCGACGCAGCGCCGGCGCGTCATGGAGATGGCGAACCAGTGGACGCAGTTCGCGAACATCCGGTTCGACTGGAAGGGCGGCCCGGGGGCGGAGATCCGCATCTCGTTCTCTGCGGATGCGGGCTCGTGGTCCGCCGTGGGCACGGACTGCCTCATCACGCGGTACTTCCCGAGGAACGAGCCGACCATGAACTTCGGCTGGCTCGAGGACGACACGGACGACGACGAGTTCCGCCGCGTCACCGTGCACGAGTTCGGTCACGCGCTCGGCTGCATCCACGAGCACCAGAACCCGAAGGGCGGCATCCAGTGGAACGTGCCCGCGGTCATCGCGGCCTTCAGCGGCCCGCCCAACAACTGGTCCGAGGAGGAGATCCGCTTCAACATCATCGACAAGTACTCGGTCGATCAGCTCAACGCGACGCGGTTCGACAAGAACTCCATCATGCTCTACGGCTTCCCGAAGGAGCTCATCAAGGGGCCGCCGTCACTGGTGCGCAGCGGAACGCCGGACAACACGCGGCTGTCGGCTCGGGACAAGGCCTTCATCCGGAAGATGTACCGGCCCGCGAACGGCAAGGCGCACCGGGCCGTCGGGCGGTGGACCGGCGTGTCCCAGCACGGCCCGCTGATGTAGCGGCTCCGGAGCGGGCCGCCCGGATGCACGGGAGGTCCGCCGCCGCGTCAGGGAACGCGCGGTGGGCCGCCGCCGAGGGAGTACCGCCCGGCAATCGTTGTCACCGGTTGCCAGATTCTTGATTGACGGATGTGCGCCAGGGATTGGCCAGGCCGCGACAAGCACTGCCTGGCTCCGGGCTCGCCCGGAAAGGGCGCGGCCTCGGGCGGCACGGACATTGGGGGACGTTGACGGCCCGGGGCCGCCATCCGTCCTGAGGGTTGGCTCTCGCGCGGTGTACCTCCGGAGAATGACCGGAGGTCCTTTCCCTTCAGCCTGAGCCTTGCGGTAGATAGCCACCCATGCGCACCAACTTCTGGGTTCTCGTCCTTCTCTCCTCCGCCACCGGCTGTGCCACCGTCAGCAAGCAGCAGTATGCGAACCTCTCCGCGGGTGCCATTGGTTGCCCTGCCGAGGAGTTGGTGATCTCCGGGGAGAAGAACTCGTATGGCCTTGGCGAGATGCCGGCACCCTGGAACGCTGAATGCCGTGGGCACCGCTTCATCTGCAGCGCCGCCGGCCAGACCGTGAGCTGCAAGGAGGAGCTGAAGGCGGTCGAAGCGCCGTCGACGGCGCCGGCTGCCGCGCAAGCCGAGGAGGGGCCGCTATAGCGTCGTGCTTCGCCTTCCACCGCCGCCCTACGCTGGCTGAAGGGGCGGCCGTCCACCAGAGCGTCCACGGGGCGGTGTCCTTCTGCCGCGTGCGGTCCTGGATACCCAGGCGCTTCCTCGCCATCGCGTCCACGCGGGCGGAGGTGCGCTGCATCGCGGCTTCCAGCTCCGCGTCGCGGACGCGGATCGTCGGCACCGACACGTCACCGGGCTCGCGCCGCTCGACGGAGTCGATGGGCCTGTACCGCGCCGAATGATTGAAGGCCGCCACCGACAGGCTCGCCGCCTGCACCGCCCCCCAGCGTCGCGTGCGACAGGGACAGGAAAGGGGAGGCATTGTGATCAAAAAGGAGAAGGCAATTCATTGGCAACGCCTCGCCCGACTTTGTCGTGACGAAAGACGGATGACGTGCGCACATGAACGCTCGAGACGAACCAGAATCAAAGTGGTGATTCCAGTGGATGTATTACGTCAACTGCCTTGCTTCTGACCAGCCTTCTGTTCATCCAGGCCGACATCCAAGCCCTGCCATGTCAGTCACGTGCGGCTCGCAATGGCTGTAGGCAGGTTGGGATTGATGACAGGAGGTGGCACATGAACATGAAATCAAAAGCACGGACACTCCATTTTGCGATCGCCACACTGATTGCTCTCGCGCCCTTGCTGGCCTTCCCGCAGGTCCCCAATCCCAATAAATTGAAGAATCCAAACAAGCCGAACCCTCTATTGAGCATCCCTGGGCTCGGGAGCGGTCCCTGTAAAGTGGACTGCGACTCGTGCAATTTCGGGGAATTCCAGGGATGCCTCCTGAAGAGTTGCCCAATGGCGAACTCCGGAGCTGCAGTGCCTGGCAACGCCAGGTGCCAGATCGACGCATCAAGCCAGCGCGCAATGGCAGAGGTGGCATGCAAGCAGCAGCAGAAATGCTGCAACAGAAAGGATAATACAAGTCGCGAGGGGTTCGAGACCGGCGTTGAGGCGGGCTTTGCTGAACTCAGTACGAAATCCATGTTTGATTCCTACATGGGGACTGACACCAAGAAGGAATTGGCGCTGAGGGGATGCCTTGATGTGGCACGTGGGGAGACCTCGGCGGGAGCGGAGATCCTGCAATTTACCTGCAGGGGAGGAGATCACCAGAGGTTCAAGTTCGAGGATGTGGGAGGTGGGCTCAAACGCATCAGGGCAAAACATAGTGACATGTGTTTCACTGTCGAGCCCGGTGGTGGCGTTAATCCCGGCGCACACTATGTGCAGGCACCTTGCACTGGTGCAGCGGACCAATCGTTCTCCTTTACGGAGGGCGAGCCCGGGTGGTGGCGAATTGAGCCAAGCCACGCAAAGGGACTGTGCCTTGATATCGAGGGCGGAAGTCTCGCCAACGGAACGCGCGTCATTCAAAATACCTGCGACCCCAATTCCAAGTCCCAGCTCTTTTGGGTAAGGCAGTGTTGAGTGTGCCCAGGCGTCGAAATGGGCGAGCCCAACGCAACTGCACTGGGCGGTGATTGGAGTTCCTCGTCCGAGCCCGCCGTCACAGTGGGTTCGGACGCGGAGTTCTAGTTTCGCGGCCATCCTCACCCGGCTGGACCAGCTGGTGCCCGGCCCCGGCGCCCTGGGCGAACGTGTGCAGCGCTTCCACCAACGCTTCGTCTGGTTCAAAGGCCATGCGACCAGCGTCATCCAGCGCAACACCGACCTGCCGGGCTTCATCTGGCGCGCCGTCCTGCTCGCCGCGCGCGAGGGCTATCCCAGCAACCACGTCTCCAACTCGCTGCTGGATCGGCACCTGCCACCAGACGTCAACCTACCGGGGGCACGTCCAACGGCAGCACCGTGGTGAAGGTGGCGCCTCCGCCCTCCGTGGGCTCCAGGTGGAGGCTTCCCCCGTGGGCCTCCGCGATGTGGCGGGCCATCCACAGGCCCAGCCCGAAGCCGCCGTGGTGGTTCGCGGGCACCGCGCGCTCGAAGCGCCCGAAGACGCGCTCCTGGTCCTCCTGTCCGACGCCGTCGCCGTGGTCCCGGACCGCCAGGCTCACCCGGCCCGCCGCGCGCGCCACGCGCACCTCCACGGGTTTTCCCGTCCCGAACTTGAGCGCGTTGTCCACGAGGCTGTCGAGCAGCTGATCCATCCTCGCGCGGTCGTAGTGCCCCACCACCGGCAGGGGTGCCTCCAGCGTCAGCACGCAGTCCGCGCGAAGGGCCTTCTCCCTTGAGCGCTCCACCACGGCGGCCGCGAGCTGTGCCAGGTCGACCTCCTCGCGTGAGAGGTCCAGCGGCCCGGTGACGAACTCCGACACGTCCACCAGCTGCTCCACCAGGCGCGCCAGGCGCTGGAGGTGTTTCTCCGTCGTCCGCGCCTTGAGCCGCGTGGTGTCTGGCGCCGCGTCCGCGGCCGGGACGTCCAGGCCGCGCACCAGGGACTGGATGTTGAGCGACAGGGCGCTCACGGGCGTGCGCAGCTCATGGCTGACCAGCCGGAGGAACTCGTCCCGCGTCCGCACGGACTCGCGCAGCGCGTCCCGCTCCACCTCGTTGCGGACCACCTCCCGGCGCACGCGGGCCATCTCCAGCTGGGTGCGCACCCGCCCCAGGAGCTCGCGCGCGGAGAAGGGCTTCACCAGGTAGTCATCCGCGCCGCTCCCCAGGCCCTCCACCGTGGCCTCGTCGCCCGCTCGCGCGGACAGCAGGATGATGGGGATGGCGCGCGTGCGCTCGTCGGCGCGCAGCGCGCGCACCAGGCCAAAGCCATCCAGCACCGGCATCATCACGTCGGAGAGGATGAGGTCCGGCGGCCGGACGCGCGCCTGCTCCAGCGCGTCCTGCCCGTCGCGGGCGGTGTCCACGTGGCGGAAGACGTGCTTGAGCAGCCCCGTGACGTAGATGCGCAGGTCGGCATTGTCGTCCACGAGGAGGATGCGGGAGCGCGAGAGCTCCTCGGGAACCTCCGGAGCCACCGGAGCCAGGGCCCCGGACGCGGGAGTGGCCACGGCGTCCGTGACGACGACGTCCGTGGACCAGCGGCGCGCCTCCTCCACGAACGGCGTGGCGCCCGAGGCCACCGGATGGGGCCGGGACGTGCGCTCGACGCGCTCCGGGGGCAGGTGGGCCGTCCCCCGGGGCAGCCGCACGGTGAAGGTGGTGCCCCTGCCCAGCTGGCTCGTCACCGCGACGCCGCCCCCGTGCAGCTTCAACAGCTCCTGCACCAGCGCGAGCCCGATGCCCGTCCCCTCGTGGCTGCGGCCCTGGGTGACGCGGACGCGGTAGAAGCGCTCGAAGACGCGCGGGAGTTCCTCCTCGGGGATGCCCACCCCCGTGTCCTCGACGCTCAACACGGCCTGCGCGTCCTCCCAGCGCAGGCTCACGCGGATCTCCCCGTGGTGGGTGTACTTCACCGCGTTGGAGAGCAGGTTGAGGACAACCTTCTCCCACATCTCCGGGTCCACGTAGACGGGCTCGGGCAGGGGCGGGCAGTCCACCTCCAGCCGCAGGCCCGCGCTCTCCACCGCGGACCGGAAGGCGCTCGCGAGGCTCGTGGTGAAGGCGGACAGGTCCACAGGCGCGTAGCGGGCCTGGGCCCGGCCCGCCTCCATCCGGGAGAAGCCGAGCAGCGTGTTGACCAGCTTGTAGAGCCGCAAGGCATTGCGGCGCACGAGGTCGAGCGGCTCTCCCTCCAGTGCCTTTTCAGGCTTCGCCAGCGCGTCCTCGACGGGGCCGAGGATGAGCGTGAGCGGCGTGCGGAACTCGTGACTCACGTTGCTGAAGAACGCCGTCTTGGCCGCGTCCAGCCGGGCCAGCTCCTCGGCCCGCTGCTTCTCCTGCTCGTAGGCGCGGGCACTGGAGATGCTCGCGGCCAGCTGCCGCGCCAGCAGTTGCAGGAAGCCCCGGTACTCGTCGTCCAGCGCGCGCAGCGGGCTCAGGCCGGCCACGAGCACGGCCATGGTGTCCGCCTCCGCGCCCATGGGCACCGGGAGGAGCAGGGCGCGCGTCGTGGGCTCGGGCCAGGGGCCGCCGGGGAGGGGGCCGAAGCGCCGCGCCAGGTCCTCCAGCAGGACCTCCTGCCGCGCCTCGGTGACGCTCGAAAGAGGCCACGAGGACGTGTCGCCCGCCGCCAGCGTCACGGGCGCGGCGGCCGCGCCGCGCTCCAGGCCCGCGCAGCTGACCAGGCGCGCCTGATCCGCCTTCACCAGGTAGAGCAGCGCGAAGGGCGCGTCGTGCGCCGCCTGCGCGAGCACGCCCTCCAGCGAGCGGAAGATGCCCTCGACCGTCTTGTCCAGCGCCGTGCGGATGGACAGCTCCCGGAGGATGGCCAGCCGGCGGTCGCCCACCACCTGCCGCGTCGTCTCGCTCGCGATGGCGAACATCCCGGCGATCTCCCCCGACTCGCCGATGGTCGGGTTGTAGGACCAGGTGAAGTACGACTCCTCCCGCAGGCCTCCAGGGCGGCGCGCGAAGTTGACGTTGCCGTCCTCGATGTAGATGGGCTCGCCCGTGTCCTGGGCGCGCTTGATCAACGGTCCCAGCTGCCCCCACTCCTCGACGAGCGCCTCGCTGCCGCGCGCGCCCAGCGTCTGGGGATGCTTCGCGCCCAGGATGGGCCGGAACGGATCGTTGTAGAGCATCCGCAGCTCCGGGCCCCAGAAGAGGATGATGGGGTAGGGCGAGCGCAGCATCGTGCTGACGGACGTGCGCAGGGACTGCGGCCATTGCTCCAGCAAGCCCAGTGAGTTCGTGGACCAGTCATGGGCCCGCATCATGGCGCCCATGTCGCCGCCCTGCTGGATGAAGGGCTCCTCCGCGGCCGGTAGCGCGGACGGCATGGGCTCTCGCGGTGCAACGCGTGGGACGGGCGCGGCGAGGGCCCGGGGCCCCGGTTCGCGCGGAAGGGTGAAGTGGAAGGTGGTGCCCTGGCCGGGCTCGCTCTCCACCCAGATGTGCCCGCCGTGGCTCTCCACGATGCCCTTCGTGATGGAGAGGCCCAGGCCATGTCCGTCGCGCCGCCGCTGAGATGTGTGCCAGTAGCGGTCGAACAGGTGCGGCTGCATGCTGGGGGGGATGCCCGGGCCGGTGTCCGCCACGCTGAAGCGCAGCGCGTCCGCGCCGGGCGCGCGCTCCACCCGGAGGTGGAGGCTGCCACCGGCGGGGGTGAACGACAGCGCGTTGGCCAGGAGATTCCCGAGCGCTTGAAGCACGCGCTCCCTGTCACACTCCAGGGTGAGCCCGGGCTCCTGCTCCACGACGAACGCCAGGCCCTTCTCCGCCGCCTGGGGCTCGAAGAGCTCCCGGACGTCGCGCAGCAGCTCCTCCACCGGCTGCGGGCGGACTTCGATGGCGAGCGTTCCCGCGTCGATGCTCGCCAGGTCGAGCAGGTCCTCGATGAGCCGGTTCATCCGCTCCACGGAGCGGCGGATGGCGTCGGCCTGCTTGCGCGCGCGGGCGGTCGCCTCGGATTCGGGCGGCAGCCGCTGGAGCAGCTCCGTGGCGGCGCGGATGGCCGTCAGCGGCGAGCGCAAATCGTGGCTGACGACGGCGAGCGTCTCCTCACGCAGGCGCGTGGCGCGGCGGGACGCCTCGAGCAGCCGCTGGGTCTCCGCCGCGTGCGCGCGCTCCGCGGCCAGGGCCTCCTGGCGCAGCCGCGCCAACATGAGCTGGGCGTTGACGCGCGCGATGAGCTCGTTCGCGGAGAAGGGCTTGACGAGGTAGTCGTCCGCGCCGCTGTCGAGCCCCGCGATGGTGGCCTCCTCCCCCGCGCGCGCGGACAGCAGGATGATGGGAATGGCGCGGGTGCGCTCGTCCGTGCGCAGGGCCTGGACCAGCTGAAGGCCATTCATCCCCGGCATCATCACGTCGGAGAGGATGAGGTCGGGCGCATGAGCGCGCGCGGCGGCGAGCGCGGCTTCGCCCTCGTTCACCGCCTCCACGCTCCAGCGGGGTTCCAGGAGCCGGGTGAGGTAGGCGCGCATGTCCGCGTTGTCGTCCACCACCAGGATGCGGGCGTCCGCGCCAACAGTGGGCCGCGGCGCGACGTGCGCGGGCCCGCTCCACTGCGAGAGCTCCGCGAGGAACGCATCGGGGCCGATGCTGGTGGCCGGGAGCGCCGGCGCGTCCGGCTTGCGGGGCAGGTGCGCGGAGCCGGTGGGCAGGAGGACGCGGAAGGTGCTCCCCTGGCCCGGCGCGCTGGTCACCGTCACCTGTCCGCCGAGCAGGTGCACCAGCTCCCGCACCAGCGACAGGCCAATGCCTGTGCCCTCGTGGCTGCGCCCTCGCGCGCCCTCCACGCGGTGGAAGCGCTCGAAGACGCGCTGCTGCTCCTCCTCCGGGATGCCAATGCCCGTGTCCTGGACGGTGAGCTCCACCTGTTCGCCCAGCCACTTCAGCGCGAGGCGGATCTCTCCCTCGAGGGTGAACTTGAAGGCGTTGGAGAGGAGGTTGAGGACGATCTTCTCCCAGAGCGAAGGGTCCACCTGGACGGGCTCGGGCAGGTCAGGGCAGTCCACGCGCAGCGAGAGCCCGGCGGCCGCGGTCGCGGAGGTGAAGTGGCTCGCGAGGTCCACGGTGAGCGCGGAGAGGTCCGTCGGGACGAAGGACACCTGGGCGCGCCCTGCCTCCAGGCGGGCGAAGTCGAGCAGCGTGTTGACCAGCTTCTGGAGGCGCAGGCCGTTGCGGCGCACCGCCTCCTGGCGCTCCCGCTGCGCCGGAGGCAGGGGCTGCCGGTCATCCGCGAGGCCCTCCTCGATGGGGCCCAGCATCAGGGTCAGCGGCGTGCGGAACTCGTGGCTGACATTGGAGAAGAAGGCCGTCTTCGCGCGGTCGAGCTCCGCCAGGGCCTCCGCCCGCTTCTTCTCCTCTTCGTAGGCGCGGGCATTGCCGAGCGCCGTCGCGAGGTGATCCGCCACCAGCCCCAGGAACCCGCGGTAGTCGTCGTCCGGAGCGCGCCTCGCGCTCACACCCGCGACGAGGAAGCCATAGGGGCGCTCGGCGCCGGCGCGCGTGATGGGGAAGAGCCACGCCGTGCCGGGGGACTCCGGCCACCTTCCGCCGGGCAGCGGCCCGAAGCGCGCCTGCACGTCCGGGACGAACACGGGCCCCTGGGCGTCGCTCGCCTCCGCGAAGGGCCACGCGGCGCCGGCCGGGTCCGTGCCGAAGAGCGTGGCGGGCGTGGCGGTGTCCTGCCCCCAGCCCGTCGCCGCCACCAGCTCCTGGCCCGCGTCCCCCTGGCGGTAGAGCAGGGCGAAGGGGATGTCGAAGCCGTTGGTCTCCAGCGCGGCCGCCGCTTCGCGCCAGGCGTCCTCTTCGCGCTTCACCGTCCCCGTCCGTGCCGCCAGGTCCCGCAGCGTCCGCAGCCGCCGCTCGCCCAGCACCCGGCCGGTGGTCTCCGTGAGGGTGACGAGCACGCCCCCGACGCCGCCGGTCTCATCCCGGATGGGGCTGTAGGAATAGGTGAAGTAGCACTCCTCGAGGTAGCCATTGCGGTCCAAGGGCAGCATCCAGTCCTCGGAGCCGACCGCCGTGCCCTGCCTGACGCCCTCGAACATCGGGCCGATGATGTGCCAGCTCTCCGCGAACGTGCTCTGCGCGCTGTGGCCCATGGCGGCCGGGTGCTTCGTCGCGCCCAGCACCGGACGGTAGCCGTCGTTGTAGAACTGGACCATCTGGGGTCCCCACGCGATGTACATGGGGAAGCGCGACTCGAGCAGGATGCTCACCGCCGTGCGCAGGGACTGGGGCCACGTCCCGGGCGCTCCCACGGGAGTCCGCGTCCAGTCGATGGAGCGCATGAGCGCGCCCATCTCGCCTCCACCTTCGAGCACCGCTGCCGCCTCGCGGCGGTGAACGTCCGAAGTCTTTGAATCACCGGAGGCCGGCGTGCCCGTGCGGGTCGAGGAGCTCATCAAGAGCATCCGTTAACACACGCAAAACAGGGCCGGGCGGAGCCTGTGACGCGAAGGTTGGCCCCTCGACGCCGGCCCGGGAGGGCGACCGTCCGGACCCCTTCCCCGGGAGGTTGCTCGCACTCTGCGTCAGGGCCGGCGGACGGACCTCGCCGCGTGGCGGGCCATGCGGGCAACGACGAGGTGATGGAATGGCCGGATGACGTTGAAATACACGGGGCCGGCCCAGTTCCGGTAATGCACCAGCGGCACCACGTGGAAGCGCCGGCGGGGGCCTTCCGAGGGCTCCACGACCACGGCCAGCGTGGCCTCCAGGTGCGTGTCCACGGCCGACACCACCCACACGTGCTCTTCCTCGGCATGGCGCACGGTGAAGAACGAGGCCGCGCTGCCCGGCGTCATCGGAATGTCCTCGGGCCGCGACAGGCGCTGCTGGGGGATGCCTTGCTGCCGCATCCCGAGCAGCCGCACGAACACGGCGCGAACCCGGTACAGCGCGCTCACCCACGCGGGCTGGTAGGACATGAGGCCTGCCAGGAACTGGCGCAACGTGGCCTGGGACTCCACCGCCTTCACATCCACGTGATCCGCATCCTGCGCGAAGGAGGTGCGGACGCTCATTCCGGTGTGAGAGCCGCCGCGCTCGCCTCTTATTCTACCCGGGTGATATTGACGGGGTATTTATACCCGGATATAAATAGCGCCATGACTGCCTTCGATTTGAGCCGTGGCGCGGGCGCGCCGGTCGCCGACGAGGTCGACCTCGTTGAACTGCGCGTCACCGGGAGCATCCCGCGCGAGCTCGATGGAACGCTGCTGCGCAACGGTCCGAACCCGCTGCGCGGCCGCTTCGAGGGCAACGACGTGCTGTCGTGGTGGCCGGAAGCCGCGATGCTGCATGCGATCGCGTTCGAGGACGGCCGCGCGGTCAGCTACCGGAACCGCTGGGTGCGCACGCGCCGCTGGGCGGACGTGTACGCGCCCGAGCAGGCGCCGCAGTTGACCGACACCAATCCGAACGTGAACGTGTTGCTGCACGCGGGCGAATTGCTGGCGTTGGCGGAGGGTGGGGCGCCGCTCGCGATCACCGCCGGGCTCGATTCACTCGGCGCGCCCCAGCGGCACGCAGTGCCTGGCGGCGGGATGACCGCGCATCCCAAGGTCGATCCGCTGACGGGCGAGCTCATTGCGTTTCGAGCGGACTGGCGCGCGCCGTGGCTGCGCTATGGCGTCGTGGACGCGCAGGGTGTGCAGCGCGTTGACGTCGTTGTCGACGTGCCAGCGCCGTCCATGATGCATGACATTGCCATCACCGCGACCCGCAGCCTGCTGCTCGACGTGAACGTCGGGTACGACTTTTCGATGCTGAAGCAGGGCCACCGGATGCCGTTGCGCTGGCACGACGACCGGCAGGCGCGCATCGGGGTCATCCCGAGGCACGGCGGCGACGTGCGCTGGTTTGGCATCGAGCCCTGCTTCCTCATGCACGTCGTCAATGCGTATGACCGCGACGAAGCATGTGTCGTGCTCGATGTGGTCCGCTACCCGTGGTACCTGCGGCTCGACGCGAGCACGGGCAGGTTCGCCGACAACCCCGTCGGCGTGCTCTGGCGCTATGTGATTGATACGGCGAACGGCCGGGTCGACGAAGGGCCGCTCACCGATGGCGGGCTCGAACTGCCGCGCATCAACGAGAGCCGGACCGGGCGCCACTACCGCTACCTGTATGCGACCGAGCAGCCGAACCCCGCTGAGATGCGCGGCGTGGTCCGCTTCGATCACGAGCGCGGTGAGACGACGCGCTACGCGGTCCCGGAAGGCGACCAGAACAGCGAGCCCGTGTTCGTGCCGCGCCCGGGAGGCGTCGACGAGGACGACGGCTGGTTGATGGTGATGGTGTATCGCGCGGCGACGGACTCCAGTGACCTCGTGATTCTCGACGCACGTGCGATCCACGACGAGCCCGTCGCGACCGTTCACCTGCCGCGCCGGGTGCCCGCCGGTTTTCACGGCGCGTGGGTGCCTCGGGGGCGCTGAAAGGAAGGGGGCGTTGGCCGCCCGCCCTGGATCCGACCGGAGGATTTGCGCAATCCAGGGGGGCCGATGTGCCGTCGCCCAGCTACAAGCGCAACGCACTGGTGCCCCTCACGACGCTCGTGACGCGAGGAACAGGCTCCGCGACGGCCAGCGTGCGGTTCAGTGTCCTCCGTCCGGATGGCCTCACGGACGCGCTCCCCGTGTCCACGGATGCCAGGGGCAAGGCGGCGTGGAGCTACGGCAGCTCTCACGACGCGTGCTCGCGGTCGTGGGTGGAGTCAAAGCGCTCGCGGGCCTTCTTGACGACGCCGATGTGGTCGATGGACCAGTTCCTGAGCGCGTCAACGATGCCGTAGAGCGAGCGGCCCAGCGGCGTCACCTCGTATTCCACCGTGACGGGGACCGTCGCGAAGACGCGGCGCTCGACAAGGCCGTTGCGCTCGAGCCGGCGCAGCGTCTGGCCGAGCATCTTCTGCGTGATGCCTTCCACCTTGCGCTTCAGTGCATTGAAGCGCACCGGTCCGTCGGAGAGCGCGAGCAACAGCAGCACCGACCACTTGTCAGCGAGCTGGTCGAGCAGCTCCCGCGTCGGGCACGTCGCGACGAAGGGGCCTCCCGGTTTGCGTGTGGCCATCGTGGTTTCCTCCAGGTGCCTTGGTCCCATCCAAGTACCCTGGTCGCCTCCTGGTATCCTCTTGATACCACCCAGCCCCGGGCACATGGTGGGTCCCATGAACGACTTCCAGCATGACGTCGTCGAGGCCAACGGGATTGCCATCCACGTCGCATCGGCCGGCAGGGGGCCGCCGCTCCTCTTCCTCCACGGGTTTCCGCACACCTGGTTCGTCTGGAGGAACGTGATGCGGGAGCTCGCCAGCGAGCATCACGTCATCGCACCGGACCTCCGGGGGCTCGGGGCCACGACCCGGGCGGCGTCGGGCTATGACCTCGACACGCTCGTCGCCGACACGCTCGCAGTGCTCGACGCGCACACGCAGGAGCCCGCGGTCATCATCGGCCTCGACCTCGGCGCGCCGATCGCGTTCCTCACCGCCGCGCGCCACCCCGAACGTGTGAAGAAGCTCGTCGTCATGGAGGCGCTGCTCGGTGGGCTGCCTGGCGCGGAGACGTTCCGTCCGCCGTGGTGGTTCGCGTTCCATGCCATCCCCGGCATGCCGGAGGAGGTCATCTCGGGCCGCGAGGAGGCGTATCTCGACCACTTCTTCACCATCGGCACGAAGCGCGGCCTCCCTGTCGAGGCGCGCGCCGCATTCCTGGAGGCATACCGTGGCAGGGACTCACTCCGCTGCGCCTTCGCGCACTACCGCGCGCTCCCTGAAAACGCACAGCGCCTTGCGAAGGTCGAACGCCTGACCGTCCCGGCGCTCGCGATCTCCGGGGGCGTCGTCGGCGACGCACTCGCGCGTCAAGTCGCTCCGCTGTGCGACCACCTCCAGACCGCGCGCCTCGCCGACGCCGCGCACATCCTGCCCGAGGATCAACCCGCGGCGCTCGCGGCGCTCCTGCGAGGCTTCGCCCTGCCTCGGGGCTGAGCGTGCCGTCCTCGACGCCCCAAAGACGGGGCTACAACAGGCGGCAGAGCCACACGCTGGGAATGGCGGCATGGAAGCCGGCCTTCTCGTAGGCGCGCCGTGCCGCCGCGTGACTCGCATCGCCACCGGTCGCCACGGTGGCGACCCTGGCGCCCGCGCGCTTCATGTGGCCGAGCGCGTATTCGTAGAGCCTCGTCCCGACCCCATGGCCGGCGTGAGCGGGATGGACCGCATTCAGGCCTATCTCGCCAATGAGCGTCTCCGGGTCGACCTTCACCGCGACGAAGCCGACCACGTGCAGCTGGACCACGGCCACGAACACGTCCCAGCCCGAGTCCGGAGCGATGAGTCCCCGAAGCATGTCGGCCTGGACTGCGTCCTGCTTCGCTTGCGCAAGCTCGTAGATCTCGTCGCCCAGGAGCGAACGGAACGACGCGAACACGGGCTCGAAGGCGGCTCGGCGGATGTCCTCGAGAGTCATTCCGTCGGCGTTCGCTGCGTGCCTGATGTGGAAGCGCCGCCGCGCGCTGTCGCGATTGAAGGAACTCCAGATGTAGTCACGGGCCTCGTCGCTCAACCCCAACGCCTCGGCGCGATCGAGCAGCGACTTCAGCTCCTCGGCGCTCAACAACTGCCGCAGCTCCGCGTGGTACTCCTGCCGCCAGAACTGGTGCACCAGCACCCGGGCCGCCACCTCACGCAATTCCTGCTCGTCGCCGACGACGAGGGTCTTCGCTATCCGCTCCAGGGCGGTGCTCCGCTCCAGCAGGGCCCCCCGCTTCATGCACAGGTCGCTCAGCGCCCGGAGCGCATTCGCTCGCTGCCGGGCGGAGAGCTGGCCCTGTTCAAGTATCTCCACCAGTGCGTCGAACACCTCGGGTCCGCGCTTTCGGAGCTCCAAAAGGTCGACGGGGACCCGCCACTTGTCCAACTCATTGATGAGCCAGCGATACGCCTTCGCGTCCATGACGGATACACTCTCAGTCCAGGCGGTGAAAACAAGCCTGCTCGCACCTCAAGGACGAACCATAGAGTGGCCGCATGACCTCTTCCCGCGCGTCCTTCCCGTGGTTCCTTTCCCTGCGTGCCGCCGTCGCGCTGGGCTTCCTGTCCCTGGGGGCTGGCTGTGGCCCCGAAGCGGTCAGTGGCCGGCCCGCCGTGACGGAGTCCGCTCAGCCGCTCCTGGGGGCCACGCCCGCCGCCGCCGGTGAGTTCCCCTGGATGGTGTCCCTCCAGGACTCGGCCGGCAATCACCTGTGTGGCGGCACCATTCTCAACACCCACTGGGTCCTCACTTCACGTCAGTGCGTGCTGGGGACCGGCACCGTGACGCCCCCGCATCCCAGCACCCTGCGCATCGCGGCGGGGAGCAACAGCCTGGCGTTGATGAGCATCGCGGGGCAGGTGAGCACGGTGCTGGACATCATTCCCTTCCCTGACTCGTGGAACGCGGCGCAGGGCAAGGACGTGGCGCTCCTGCGGTTGCTCACCCCGCTGACGCTCAATGGCACCACAGTGGCGGCCCTGCCGGTGGCGACGGCCGCGGATGTCTCCGCTGGCTACACGGACCCGGGCGTCATCGCCACGCTCTCAGGCTGGGGACAGACGGCCCCGGGCAGCGCAATCCCAGACGCATTGATGAAGATGAGCGTGCCGCTGATGTCCAACGCGGATGCCTCCCTGGCGCTGGGGCAGCCCGTCACGGTCGACCAACTGGCGGCGGATGGTTCAGCGCAGGGCAACGCCTTCTGCACCGGGGACGTGGGCAGCCCGCTGGTGGTGGACGGAGCCTCCGGGAAGAAGCTGGTCGGCGTCGCCAGCTACAACCCGGGCTGCTTGGCGCCGAACATGTTCGCGCGGGCCTCGTACTTCAAGGGGTTCATCGACATGATCACCCCGCGGCTGAATACCGCCCCCCGGGCGACGCTGAGCTACGTCAGCGCGCCCCAGGGCGGCTGGAAGCATTATTCCCTGACCCTGCCGTCGGGCATCCCCGCGTTCACCGTGTCGCTCCAGAAGGGCACCGGCAATGGCACCCTCTACGTGCGCTACAACGGAGCGCCCACGCTGACGAACTACACCTGCCGCTCCGGCGCCACGGACAGCAACCTGGAGTACTGCTCCATCTTCTATCCAAGCCAGGGGACCTGGTACATCTCCGTGTATGGCGAGACGGCTGTCACCAACGCCTCCATGCTCGGACGTACTTTCTATTGAGGGCTGCGCGGCAGGGGCGTAGGGCGGGTCCGGGGTAGAGTGGCCCTCCGGAACAACCCATGGCATCGCGGCGCATCTCTCCCCAGACCCTCGAAGAGCTGCGCCACCGGGTGGACCTGCCTGGTCTCATCTCGCGTCATGTGGCGCTCACCCCGAGCGGGAAGGATTTTCGCGGCCGGTGCCCCTTCCACGAGGAGCGCACCCCGTCTTTCTTCGTCGTCCCGGCAAAGGGCTTCTTCTTCTGCCACGGGTGCCGCGCGCACGGAGACGCGGTGGACTTCCTCCGGCGCATGCTCGGGCTCTCCTTCGGGGAGGCCGTGCGTGAGCTGGCGCGGGAGGTGGGCCTGACGGTGTCCGAATCCGACGACCCGGCGGCGGACTCAAGCCAGCGCTTGCGCGACGTGACGAGGCTGGCCCAGGAACACTTCCAGACCCAGCTCTGGGGCAGTGAAGGCGCGGCGGCGAGGGCCTATCTGGAAGCGCGGGGCGTCACGGAGGAGACGGCGCGCGCGTTCGGGTTGGGCTGGGCTTCCGAGGCCTGGGACCGGCTCGCGGAGCGGCTCGAGCGCGCGGGGCTGCGGGAGGCGGGACTGGAGACGGGGCTTTTGCAGCCGCGCAAGAAGGGCGCGGGCTGCTACGACTTCTTCCGGGGCCGGGTGATGTTGCCGCTGCGTTCGCCGGACGGCCGCCCCGTGGGCTTCGGAGGACGGCTCCTGTCCGGTGGCGCTGGGGGACCGAAGTACCTCAACTCGAAGGACAGCCCGCTCTTCCACAAGGCGGACACGCTGTTCGGGATGGACCTCGCGCGGGCGGAGATCCGCCGGCTGCATCGCGCGGTGCTGGTGGAGGGCTACTTCGACTGCGTCCTCCTGCACCAGGTGGGGGTGCGCCATGCCGTGGCGCTCTGCTCCACGCACCTGACGCCAGGCCACCTCCAGGTGCTCGCGAGAGCGGAGGCCCGCGAGCTGGTGCTGCTTCTGGACGGGGACGCAGCGGGGCTCGCCGCGGTGGAGCGGCTGTCAGGGCCGCTGCTCGCCGCTGGCGTGGCCACCCGCGTGGCGCTCCTGCCCCAAGGGGAGGATCCAGACACCTTCGCGCTGCGGGAGGGCGCGGCGGGAGTGTCCCGTCTCTTTGACGACGCGCGTCCGCTCACGCGCCACCTCTTCACCTCCGTGCTGCCCGAGGGACGTGAAGCCAGCTTCGAGGAGAAGATGCTCGCGTTGGGACGGCTGCGCGACGTCGTGGCGAAGCTCCCCCCGGG
Organism: Corallococcus sp. AB049A; assembly: GCF_003668885.1. NCBI lineage: Bacteria > Pseudomonadati > Myxococcota > Myxococcia > Myxococcales > Myxococcaceae > Corallococcus > Corallococcus sp. AB049A. The sequence continues at coordinate 27,255 of NZ_RAWL01000053.1, forward strand.
CCTCATGCGCACGGCCTTCCTCGACGCGCTGTCCGCCCACATGGGGCTGCCCTCCTCGGAGCTGGAGGGCGTGCTCTCCGGGCCCCGGCTTCCGGCGCAACCCGCCGCCGTCACGCCCGCCGAGCGCGGCGTGGATGCGCTGGAGGCCCGCGCGGTCGCCTGTGTGCTGCGCAATCCCAGCGTGCGGGACCAGGACGCCTTCGGGGCGTTGGATCATCTTCGGGAGGCGGGGCTGCGAATGGCGCTGGGCACCGCGACCCACGGAGGCATCGCGGCCACCGGCGCGGTGGCGCGGGCCCTCGCGAGCGCCACGCGTTCCCTGCCCACGGAGGAGGACGCGCTGGTGAAGGTCTTCCGCGTCACCTGCTGTGAGCTGTCCCTTCGCCGGCTGGACGCGGAGCTGGCGAAGCTGACCGGGCTCGCTCGCGAACCCCGCCCCAGTGGCGCGACCCTCGCGCGGCTCTCCCAGCGCTCGGAGTTGCGGGCCCTGCGCCACCGGGTGCTCCAGGTGCTCCAGGGCCTTCGCTGAAGACGCCAGCGGACAGCGCGTCCACCGTCACCGTTCGGAGTTGACAGCCACTCGCCGCTGACGGAGCACAAGGGCATGATCGAGCTCCCCGAGCGCGCCGCGATGCCGGACTACCAGCGGTACATCCACGACCTGGAGTCGCTGCACGGCTGGCTCCAGCAGGACCTGGTCCACAACTGCTTCCGGATGGGCGAGGAGGTGGGCGAGCTCTTCAAGGCGGTGCGCCAGTACGAGAAGCGGCCCTCCGAGGCGACGGCTCGCGAGCACGTGGGGGAGGAGCTGGTGGACGTGCTCAACTACCTGCTGGCCATCGCCAACCGCACGGGCGTGGACCTGGAGCAGGCCTTCCGGGAGAAGAACGCGCGGAATCAACAGCGCACCTGGTAAGGCTCGTCACGGCATGGACCGTGCTGACAAGGAGTCCCCACTGATCGTGTTTCACTGGGAACGTGTAGGCTCCGGAAATGAGCAAGCGGACCAGCGACCACAACAGCGCGACCTTCCTGATGGATGGCGAGGAGTTCTTCGGCACCTTCGCCGCCTGTCTGGAGGAGGTGATGCGCAGCGCCACCGAGCCCGTCGAGGTCGAGCCCCTGTCGAAGGGCGAGGGCAAGAAGGTCGCGGACAAGCCGGCTCCCGTGCCCCCGACGACCTACGTGCGGCTGGCCTACTGGGCGATGGAGAAGGGCCTTGTGCTGAAGAAGGACGACCACCACTTCACGATGGAGGCCGCCCTCAAGCAATTGGCGGACGCGGGCGTCCACGTGGAGATCATCCTCTGGGACCCGGACGCCGTGTCCGCGAACGCGGGTGGCGATGACAACTTCGCGAAGAAGGTGGCTCGCGGGAACAAGGCGGTCCACACGGCGCTCCACGGGTACAAGGAAAAGATCCTGGTCTACCTGGAGAGCCACCCGAAGCCCGGGGTGGGCTATGGCTTGCACCAGAAGATGTCTCTCTTCTCCATCGGCGGAAAGCTCAAGGCCCTGGTCGGCGGCTTCAACATGGAGGAGGAGTACTGGGACACCGGCTATCACTGGGGAAAGCACCCCATCCATGGGCACAACCACACCCTGCACGACACGGCGGTGCTGGTGGAGGGGCCCGTGACGTGTGACATCGAGGAGGAGTGGCTGCGCCGCTGGAAGCGGCAGAGCTCGCTGAAGCTCTTCGGGCCCACGCCACCCCATGTGGTGCGAGCGGGAGTCCGGGGGCTCGTGGCGAGCCAGCCGACGGACGGCGGGCACCGCATCTCCGTGCTGACGACGGGCGTGTCGACCCTGTCCACCGACCACAGCATCCGCGATGAGATCAAGACCCTCATCCAGGGCGCCACGACGTATCTCTATGCGGAGAACTACCAGTTCTTCGACCCGGACATCGTCCGCGAGGTCTGCCGGAAGCTGAAGGCGTGGAAGCCCTTCGAGGTCTGCGTGGTGATTCCAGACCCTGTCTGCGATCCAACCCACGCGAACACGCAGCTGTCGCGCATCGCGTACGCGCGGATGCTCCTGGCGAGCTTCAAGGAAAAGGATGGCGTCAAGGGCAAGCTCGACGACGCGCTGCAGGCCATCAAGCTCCAGGGCAGCACCGTGCCAGTGCCCAACGACCCGGCGATGTATCACAAGGTCGTCAACAAGAAGTCCGGCAAGTGGATGGAGGAGGCCAGCCTCCAGGTGGCACCCCGGCCCGTCGAGGGCGTGAAGGTCCAGGCCAGGCCGGTGCAGGTCGCGCTGGAGGCAATTGACAGTCTGGACCTCGCGGAAGGGGTGACGCCGCGTGTCCAGTTCTACTGCCCGGTCCGCTTCCCGGGGCACTCCGGCAACTACGACGACAGCACGAAGATCTACGTGCACTCGAAGCTGATGCTCATCGACTCGAAGCACGTCATCGTGGGCAGCGCCAACTTCGGCTACCGCAGCATGGAGTACGACGGCGAGATGAGCCTGCACATCCAGAGCGATGAGTTCGCGGTCTCGGTGAAGCAGAAGCTCTTCCCTCACTACAACGTGAACTCCCCCAAGGAAGTGCCCGCCGCGCTCCGCGATGGCTCATACGGTGAGGCGGACCGGGTGAAGCTCATTGCCCGGAGTCCGGGACAGCTGGGCATGACCTCCGTCCACGTGAAGGGCTACATGAAGGAGACGATGAAGAGCGCGAGCGTCGCGATGAACTACGAATGGTACTGAGGGTTGGCGTGAGGCGTAGAGGACGCTCGCTCACGTCCGTTCAGGGCGCGGAGCGCCGTTCTTCCAACGCGGCCTCGCCCAGCGCACTGGGGGCGCGGCAGTAGTCGATGCACAGTTGCTCGTTGCCGCAGGTGGTGACGACGGCGCCGATGTTGCAGCGGCGTTCGCAGGGCACGCCGCAGCCACAGACGCCTTGGCATTGAGCCGCGGCGGCCGGCAGCGGCGCGAGGGCCAGGAACGAGGCGGAGGCGAGCAGCGACTTGATCACGGTACGCATGGACAGCTCCCTTGGGTGGACTGCCGCGTCAGCCTCAGGCGATTGTGATTGGGAGTAGATACGTACTTCCGCGTAATGGGGCAGGCTCGTTACCAGACACCCCTGCCGCTCACCGGATGGGAGGGCGGCAGGGGGCAGGAG
>NZ_RAWL01000540.1:0-5066 GCF_003668885.1 Corallococcus sp. AB049A
GAGACAGCCGCCCGGCCCCGCGGTGGCCTTCGTGCTGCGCCTGGGCCACGCGCTGCACCGCCACGGCACGCCCGCCCACCGCCTGGAGGGCCTGATGAAGCGGGTGAGCGAGCGGCTGGGCCTGGAGGCCCGCTTCTTCTCCACGCCCACCTCCATCTTCGCCTCGTTCGGCCCTCCGGAGGACCTGCGCACCAGCCTCATCCGCGTGGAGCCCGGCGACATGGACCTGGAGCGCCTCATCCTCCTGGACATGCTCGCGGACGACGTCATCCACGGGCGGCTCACCCCCGCGGAGGGAGCCCGCCGCGTGGAGGACATCCTCGCCCGGCCGGAGCGCTACGGCCCCGCCCTCCAGCTGCTCTGCTGGATGCTGGCGGGCGCCTCCGCCGCGCTGCTGTTCGGCGGTGGATGGAAGGAGATGGGCGTCTCCAGCGTCAGCAGCCTGGCCATTGGCGCCGTGGACCTGCTGACGCGCAAGCAGCCCACCACCGCGCGCGTGCTGGAGCCCGTGGCCGCCGTGCTGTCCGCCGCGTTCGCGGGGATCGCGGCCCACTTCTTCGGCCCGCTGCACAACGAGGTGGCCACGCTCGCGGGCCTCATCGTGCTCCTGCCCGGCCTGACGCTCACCATCGCCGTCAACGAGGTGGCCACGCGCAACCTCATCTCCGGCACGTCGCGCCTCACCCACGCCGCGCTCATCTTCCTGCAGCTGGGCTTCGGCGCGGCGCTGGGCAGCCGGGTGGCCACGGTGCTGCCTCCGGTGCCCACGCCGCCCCTGCCCGTGGTGATGCCTCCAGGGGCCGCCGTCGTCGCGCTCGTGGTGGCGGGCTTCGCCATCGCGGTGCTCTTCCGCGCCCGGCCGCGCGACTGGGGCTGGATTGCGCTGGCCGGCGCCGCCGCGTTCATGGGGGCCCGGCTGGGCGCGCTGCTGCTGGGGCCTCAGCTGGGCGCGTTCGCGGGCGCGCTGCTCCTGGGCGTCGGGAGCAACGCGCTGGCGCGGCTTCGCAACCGGCCCGCCGTCACCACCGTGGTGCCGGGCCTGATGCTGCTCGTCCCCGGCAGCGTGGGCTTCCGCAGCCTCGCGTCGCTGCTGGAGCGCGACGTGGTGGCCGGCGTGGACACGGCCTTCTCCATGCTGATGGTCGCGGTGGCGCTGGCGGCGGGCCTGCTGTCCGCCAACGCCATCATGCCCTCGCGCAAGGTGCTGTAGCGCCTTACGCCAGCCGCAGCAGGTACACCGCCGCGACCGCCACCACGAAGTACGGCACCAGCACCGCCGCGCCCGCGTACTCCTTCGCCATGCGCTGGCCGAAGAAGAGCGCCAGCAGCGACAGCGCGGAGAGCACCGCGCCCAGGTACGCGACGGCCGGGCTGCCGTTCACCAGCAGCATCACCGCGCCCACCGCGCTCAGCGCCCCGGCCGCCAGCTCCATCAGCGTGATGACCGCCAGCATCGGCGTCACCACGCCCTTGAGGGGCGACTTGGAGAAGTGGCCCGTCAGCCACCCCAGGTTCCCCTTCCAGTCCACGACCTTGTCCAGGCCGGACTGCAGGAAGAGGATGGCCAGGAAGACGGCGCACAGGAGCTGCGGGAGCCAGAGCGTGAAGCGGGCGGAGTCAAAAGGCGGCATGCGCGCACTCTAGCGCCCCCCGCGCCGCCCCCAAGTCCGGTGAGCAGGCAGCCAGCCAGGCCCGAGGGAATGTTCCTGCAACAATCCGACCGGGCAGGCTCCCGGCGACAGGTCCGGCTCCCTAAATTGGCAAGGCCATGGCCTCCGATTTGGTAGCGCGACGCGTCTTCGTGGGTCTCATCCTGCTGTCCATCGTCCTGCTGTGCCTGGTCATCCGGCCCTTCGCCGAAGCGTTCTTCCTGGCGGCGGTGCTGGCGGGCACCTTCTACGGACTGCACACCCGGCTCAAGAAGCGCCTGCGAGGCCATGGCAACGTGTCCGCGGGCTTCATCGTCACCGGCATCATGCTGGCGCTGCTGTTGCCCCTGGGCGGCCTCACCGCCTTCGTCGTCGCGGAGGTGTCCGAGGGCGCCCGCTTCGTGACCCAGACCGTGCAGAAGGACGGGATGACGGGCCTGATGGAGAAGCTGCCCAGCGGCATCCGGGGCCCGGTGAGCAAGCTGATTGAACGGCTCCCGCTGGAGCAGGAGCAGCTCGACCAGAAGTTCCAGGAGCAGGTGACGAGCCAGGGCGGGACCGCCGCCAAGGCCGTCACGGGAGCAGTGGCGGCCACCGGCACGCTCGTCCTCCAGACGACGATGATGCTCATCGCCCTCTTCTTCTTCCTCACCGATGGCGCGCGCCTGGTGCAATGGATCGAGAGCGTGTCGCCGCTACGGCGCGGACAGACGCGGGAGCTCTTGCGCGAGTTCAAGAGCACCTCCGTGTCGGTGCTCGTCTCCACCATCGCCACCGCGGGAGTCCAGGCGGCGGTCGCGCTCATCGGCTTCCTCATCGTGGGGGTGCCCGCGCCGCTGTTCTTCGCGGGCCTCACGTTCTTTCTCGCTCTCATCCCCGCCGTGGGCGCCGCGGTGGTGGTGCTCTTCGCCGCGGGCCTGATGTTCCTCAGCGGCCACCCGTGGGCGGCCCTCTTCCTGGCCATCTGGGGCGTCGTCGTGGTGGGGCTCGTGGACAACGTCGTCAAGCCGCTGCTGGCCCGGAAGGGCATGAACCAGCACGGCGCCATCGTCTTCTTCGCGCTGCTCGGCGGCCTCGCGGCGTTCGGCGCGGTGGGCCTGCTGCTGGGACCCCTCATCGTCGCCTTCTTCCTCTCCGTGGTGCGCATCTACGAGCGCGACTACGGCCGCCCCAACAGCCGCATGGGCGACCCGGCCACGCCGGGAGGCCCCATCCCACCGGGCTCCCAGCACGTCGTGCTCACCACGGAGTCCGGCACGCCCGTCAATGACGCGGACGTGCCGTCCAACCACTGACGGCCCGTCAGGGCCTGGACTTCGCCGGAGCCGGAGCCGTATCCGGCCCCAGCTCCTTGAACGCCTCGCGCACCGCGTCCGGCGAGCCCGCCACCTTCGCGGCGATGCGCCGGGCCTCCGCGGGGGACAGCCGTCCCAGCAGGCTGCGCTCCAGGTGCTGATCCACGAAGGCCTGGGTGGTGTCCTCCTTCAGGTCCACCAGCGCCCCCTTCGCGTCCAGCACCGGCACCACGCGCGGTGAGTTGATGAGCAGCACCGTGGGCACGTCCACGGCCTTCACCCGGCGGGCGACCTCGTCGCGCAGCTTCGGGTCGAAGTGGATGCCCTTCTGCCGCACCAGCGCGCGGATGCCCTCGTAGTCGCCGGTGGCCTTGATGACCATCAGCTGGGAGAGCAGCTCGCCCACGGCCTCGCGCATCCTGGCGTAGTCCGGAACCACCAGGTACGTGCGGCCGTTCTCCGTGACCTGCTTCACCACGCCCTTCTCCTCCAGGAACGTCACCGTCATGTGGTGGCCGCGCTGGTGGTCCTCCTCGAAGGCGTTGCCTTCTTCCACGCGGCGCAGGTTGGTGAGCCCCTCCACCAGGAAGTCCCGGTACATCTGCCGGGCGATGGCCTCGTGGTCCGGCGACAGCTCCGCGAGCGCCGGGTCGAACGCGTGCCACAGCGCGACCAGGTCCGCTCTCGCCTCCTCCAGCGTGTTGTCGTACTCCTTGAGGAAGACGGAAGGGGACTGGCCCTTGAGCTTCGGGTCCACCTGGCCGGAGGCGTGGCCCAGCACTTCATGGAAGGCCACCAGCCACTTGCGCGCGGTGACGGAGTACTTCCGCGCCTGCTCGCGGTCCTCGGCCGTGCGGGAGAACTCCAGCGCCAGGGGCAGCCGCGTCACGGCGGAGGCGGCGTCCATGACGTTGGTGATCATCACGCTCTTGCTGCCGTACTTCTCGCGGATGTGCTGCTCGTTGGGCAGGTTGATGCCCGCGGGCGGCTCCGGGTTGGACGTGATGAGGTTGATGGCCTTGGCCACCGGCAGCGCGACCTTCTTGCGGCGGTACTTCTGGGGCCAGGGCAGCCGGTCCTCGAAGTACTGGGCCTTCTGGCCCATGAGCACCATGATCTGGTTCTCCTTCGTGTCGCGGTAGTTGACCAGCGCCTCCCACTGGCCCTTGTGGCCGCGCGGGTCGACGTACGTCTCGATGAAGCCCAGGTTGGCATCCACCTTCGGGTCCACCTTGAGCCACGCGATGTTGTACGCGTCCCAGTCCTTCGGGTCGCCGGTCTGGAAGTAGCGCACCAGCTTGCCCAGCGCGGTCTTCTGCGCGGGCCCGGCGGACTTCATCGCCTCCTGGAGGTGCGCGATGACGCGCGAGAGCTCCTTCGCGTACAGGCCCGGCTTCACCTTGCCGTCCGGCGTGCCCGCGCGGAAGACCTGCTCCACCAGCTTGCCGTCCTGCTTCACCACGCGCGAGTTGAGCGGGTGCTTCTCCGTGAAGCCCACCAGGTCCTTCTCCGTCACGCCGGGGCCGTAGGCCGTGTTGGAGGACGCGGTGAGAATGTCCTGGCCCGGGGGCGGAGCCTTGGAGGTGAGCTGCGGCTCGAAGGCCGCGTCGAAGAGGGTGGGCTTCAGGTCCTGGAGCCAGGCCTGGAGTTCGGCCTCGTCCTTCACGCTCCACGGCGCGCCGGCCTTGAGCGCGCGCGAGGCGCCGGCCGCGAGCTGCTCCGCGGTGAAGCCCGGGACGAACTTCTGGCCGGTGGCGCTGTCGTGGTTGCCGCCATGTCCGTAGAAGCGCAGCAGGTAGTCCGCCAGCTTCGCGTCGAAGCCGGACGCGGCGCTCTGCGCGTCCCGGCCGAAGAGCCAGACGCCTTCCAGGAGCTGCTTCGCCGGCACCAGCTTCCAGCCGAGCTGATCCAACGCGATGTCCTCGCCCGCGTGCGCCGCGAGCGTCAGGGACCACGCCACGCGCTTCTCCGCCAGGGACAGCTCCGCGATGCCCGGCGCGAACATCTGGGCGACGGCGGTGTTGCCGGAGCGGGCGCGGAGGAACTTCCCTCCGGGCACGGTCAGGGTGGGCTGCGCGGCCTGCGCGGGCCCGGCGTCAGGGGCCGGGGACTTCTGCGGGGT
>NZ_RAWL01000541.1:0-5026 GCF_003668885.1 Corallococcus sp. AB049A
GTCCCTGGGTGGCGTGGGCTGGGTGGGCGAGGCCCTGGAAGAGGGGAAGGACGTGATGGTGCGCTTCACGCTGCCCTCGACCCCCGAGGAAGTGGTGGTGAAGGGCAAGGTGCTGGCCCCCAAGCCCGGCGCGGCGGGCCTGGTGGTGCGGGTGAAGTTCGTGGACCTGCCGGTGGAGCTGGAGCTGGCCATCGCCCGGCACCTGGACGATCAGCTCAAGGGCGGGGCCTGAGTCAGGCTCCGGGTTTCATGCGGGACGGGGGCCCATTCCAGGGCCCTCCGACCCGCGAAGGAGGGCGGCATGGCGGAGGAGATTCCCTGGGAGAAGCTGTTCGAGGAAGCCCACCGGGTGCGCCAGCGCGCGCATGTGCCGTACTCGAAGTTCCCCGTGGGGGCCGCCGTGCTGTACGCGGACGGCTCCATCGTGGCCGGCTGCAACGTGGAGAACGCCACCTACGGCCTCACCGTCTGCGCGGAGCGCAACGCGTTCGCCGCGGGCGTGGCCCAGGGCAAAGGCAAGCCCGTGGCCGTGGCCATCGTCGTGGACACCCCGGAGCCCTGTCCCCCGTGCGGCATGTGCCGCCAGGTGATGGCGGAGTTCGCCGGGCCTGACCTTCCGGTGCGAAGCCGCACCCTCAACGGGCAGGAGGCGCGCTACCCGCTCAGCGAGTTGCTGCCCCACGCCTTCACCCGTTCCTTCCTCTAGGACCCCCCTCAAGTGGACTTGCTTCTCACTGGCGCCACCGTCGTCACCATGAACCGCGACCGCGAGGTGCTGCCTCGCGCGGACGTGCTCGTGCAGGACGGGCGCATCGCCAAGGTGGGCCGGGGCCTGAAGGTGAAGGGCGCCCGCCGAGTCCTGGACCTCGCCGGGCAGGTGGTGATGCCCGGCCTCATCCACGGCCACCTGCACGCCTGCCAGACGCTCTTCCGCGGCCACGCGGACAAGCGGGAGCTGCTGGACTGGCTGAAGGAGCGCATCTGGCCGCTGGAGGCCGCGCACGACCCGGCGTCCCTGCGCGCCAGCGCGGACCTGACCTTCGCGGAGCTCATCCGCTCCGGCTCCACGGCGGCGCTCGACATGGGCACCGTGCACCACTACGACGCCGTCTTCGAGTCCGCGCGCGACAGCGGCTACCGGCTGGTCGGTGGCAAGGCGATGATGGACTCCGGCGCGGAGGTGCCCGCCGGCCTGCGCGAGACGACGGCGGACTCCCTGTCGGAGAGCCTGGCGCTGATGGACCGCTGGCACGGCACCCACGACAACCGCCTGCGCTACGCGTTCGCGCCGCGCTTCGCCCTGTCCTGCACGCCGGAGCTGCTGCGCGAGGTGGGCCGGCTGTCGCGGGAGAAGGGCGTGCGCATCCACTCGCACGCCAGCGAGAACCGCACGGAGACGGACGTGGTCCGCCAGGTGACGGGCAAGGACAACATCGCCTTCTTCGACGGGCTGGGGCTCACCGGCCGCCACGTCACGCTGGCCCACTGCGTGTGGGTGGAGGGCGAGGAGCAGCGGCTCCTGCGTGACTCCGGCACGGTGGTGTGCCACTGCCCGGGCTCCAACCTGAAGCTGGCGTCGGGCTACGCGCGCATCCCGGAGCTGCTGCAGGACGGCATCCCCGTGGCGCTGGGGGCGGACGGCGCCCCGTGCAACAACACGTTGGACCTGTTCCACGAGATGCGGCTGGCGTCCGTGCTGCACAACCCGCGCGTGGGCCCGGTGGCGATGACGCCCATGCACGTCCTGGAGATGGCCACGCTGCACGGCGCTCGCGCGCTGGGCCTGGAGGACGAGGTGGGCTCCGTGGAGGCCGGCAAGCGCGCGGACCTCACGGTGGTGGACATGCGCGGCTTCCACTTCTGCCCGCTGCCGGACGACGTGACGGGACCGCTGGTGTACTCGGCGCGCTCCACGGACGTGTCGCACGTGCTCATCGACGGCAAGCTGGTGCTGCGCGAGGGCGAGCTGACGACGCTGGACGCGAACGCGGTGCTGGCCAACGCCCGCACGCAGGCGACGAAGCTCTTCGCCCGCGCGAAGCTGAAGGCCTCCTAGCGGCGCCGGGCGGCCGGCGGATCCGCCATTGGATCCGCCATTGGATCCAACGACGGCTGCGACGTCGGCTGTACGCGGGGCAGGCGCAGCACGAAGGACGTGGCCCAGCCCTCCGCGTCCTCCACCGCCAGCCGTCCGCCGTGGGCCTCCGCCGCCAGCCGGGAGAAGTACAGCCCCAGGCCGTAGCCCCGGCGGCCCTCCTTCTCCCTGCTGCCCTGCACGTACTTGTCGAAGAGGGACTCGCGCGCCTCTGGCGGGATGGCGATGCCGTCGTTGCGCACGGCCAGCCACTGGAAGCCCTCCGCCTCGCCGGCCTCCAGGCGCACCCGGCCGCCGGACGGGGCATAGCGGAGCGCATTGGTGGCCAGGTTCTCCACCACGCGGATGAGCAGCCCCGCGTCACCCACCAGCTGGAAGCCGGGGGGACAGGACAGCTCCAGCTTGATTTTGCGCAGGCGGGCCGCGCCATCCAGGGAGCGGCGGACCTCGTCGAAGAGGGGCGCCACCGGGAAGGCCTGCTTGCGCGGGGACAGCCGGCCCTGCTCCAGCCGGGGCACGTCCAACAGGTCGGAGATCATCCGGTCCAGGCGCGCGGTGACGGCCAGGCCCGTGCGCACGGACTCCACCATGGGCGTGCCGATGGGCAGCTCCTGCTCCATCCACGACAGCGACAGCGTCACGGCGGACAGGGGCGAGCGCAGGTCGTGCACCAGGAACTGCATCAGCTGCTCCTGGTGGGCCTGCAGCGCCTCCAGCTGGGCGTTGCGCGCGTGGGCCTCCGCCAGCATCCGCTCGATGGTGCGGTGGGCGTCCTCCACGTCGTGGGTGCGGCGGGCCTCCAGCTGCCGGGCCACCTCCGCGTGCGACAGGTCCATGGCCAGCTGCCGCAGCCGCCCGGTGCCGTAGTGGCTCACCGCCGCCACCAGCACCAGCGTCACCGCCGCCACGGCCATGGCGCCCGGCCCCACGCCCGCCTGGTGCATGAGGACCGCCTGGGACAGCGAGGCCAGGCCCGCCGTGCCGTAGACGAGCCAGGGCATCAGCTCCAGGCCGGACAGCGCCACCACCAGCGCGAACAGCCCCAGGCTGAAGCCCGCCACGCCCGCGGGGAAGGGCGACACGGGCAGGGCCAACTGCTGCAGACCGAACACCAGCCCCACGTCCACCAGCGACTGGACGACACCCAGCTGCTTCGTCACGGGCCGGGAGCGCAGCGCGAACAGGAGCGCCACCACGCCGCCGTAGCAGAGCAGGAGCGGCGGGTAGTGGGCCCAGTCCCGGGCGCCCGTCAGCCACAGCCCCAGGCTGACGGCGAAGAACACGGCCGTGCCCACCAGCCGCACCGCCGCCCCCGCGCCCAGAACACGGCGGCGCTGGGCGGCCACCACCCGCGCGAGCTCGTTTTCAAAGGCGACGGGAGGAGTCGGGTCCATGCGACCTGTTCGTTTTCCCCGCTTCCTCCCCGCCCGGCAAGTTCATGGCCACAGCGTCTTTCGCGACACCAGGTACGCCCCTAAAGGGGCGGGGAGTGGCGGATGGGGGCCGACCGGTGCCCCTGGACCCGGCCGGGCTGGCGGGCGGCGGCCTTCCAGGGGGCAATCAACCGCCCCGGGCGGGCGTAGTCACGGTGACACGCGCCTTGCGGCCGGATGCTTGTGAGCGGCGGAGTTCGTGTAAGGTGACTGGCATTACGCACAGGCGGAGGTGAGAGCCGACATGTGGCAGCGATTCAAGAGAGCGATGCGGAGCTTCGCGGGCTTCTTCGTCTCCTCCATCGAGGATCCGGAGCTCATCCTCGAGCAGAACATCCGTGACCTGAACGATCAGGTCCCCAAGATGAACGAGTCCATCGCCATGGTCCGGGCGAATGTGACGCTGCTCGAGAAGGAGAACATGAAGTACCAGCAGGACGTGCGGGAGCTGACCGCCAAGGTGAAGGCCGCCATCCAGGCGGGCCGGGACGACCTGGCCGGCACCTACGCGACCAAGCTCCAGGGGGAGAAGGAAGCCCTCGCGCGCAACCAGGCGCAGCTGGACATCGCGAAGCAGGCCTATGAGAAGGCCCTGAACGTCAAGAAGGCGTTCATGCGCGAGAAGGACAAGAAGACCCAGGAGGCGATGAACGCCATCCGGGACGCGCGGCGCGCCAAGTGGCAGGCGAAGGTCGCCGACACGATGGAGTCCTTCACCGTCGCGGGCGTGGACTCCACGCACGACGAGATGCTCCGCAAGGTCCAGGAGAAGACGGCCATCAACGAGGCGCGCATGCAGATGGCGCTGGAGTCGGTGGACCACACGGCCGCGGCCATCGAGGAAGAGGCGGAGAAGATCCAGGGCGACGAGCTCGTGAAGCAGTTCAAGATGGAGATGGGCCTGCTGGACAGCCCCGCGCCGGTGTCGGACGTGGGCGCGGGTCCGGAAAAGACCATCGGCAAGAAGGTGGAGATCAAGTAGGTCTTCTGCCCATGAAAGGGGCCGGCGCACACGGATGAAGCTTCACCGCGGACCCGGCCTCTTTCTCTTCCTCGCGCTCTGTCTGCTGGGCGCGGGGTACGTCTTCGCCTCGCGGGCGGGTTACCTCGACCGCCTGCAGGCGCGCTTCTTCCCCTCCACCCGTGAGGCGGTGCGGCTGTCCCCGGGAGACTTCCCGGCGGGCGTCGCGGCCCCGGTGGCGGACGTGGCCTCCGTGCCACTGCGTCCCGTGCTCATCGGTTTCACCCCGCGTGGCTCCGCCTCCGCGCTGCTCGTGGCCACCGGTGGCGCCACCACCCTGGACAACCCCGCCACGCCCCCGGGCGCCGCGCAGGGGCTGCTCAAGACGGCGTACGCACTGGACGCCCGCGCGGTGCTCTTCGCGCGCGAGGAGGAGCTGAAGCAGGCCCTGTCCGTGGGCGCGGAGAACGGCGGCGTGGACATGGCGGCCCTGTCCGTGGACCGGCTCGCGTCGTGGGCGCCCACCCTGAGGGACGC
>NZ_RAWL01000542.1:0-5008 GCF_003668885.1 Corallococcus sp. AB049A
GTCCAGCTCCGCGCGCCGCGCCGCCATGCGGGGCAGCGGGTACGGAAGCGCGAACAGCGCCAGCCCCAGCGCGAACAGCGGCAGCCCGAACACCCCCCGCGCCAGCGTCTTCAGCGCGAACGGCACCACGTTGCCCGGGCGGTACTCCACGGACAGCTCCTCCGGCCGAGCGGCCTGCACCAGCGCCATCCGGTGGCCGAACGAGGACAGGTCCTGCCGCAGGCGCTCGTAGCGCGCCGGCTCCTGCGTCCGGAACAGCCGCACCCCGCGCGCCCACAGCCGCAGCCGCTCCGCGTCCAGCGCGCCGCCCTGGCGGAAGGCATAGAGCTGCTCCGCCACCTGCACCACCGGCAGGTCCGCCCACTGCTCCAGGTTCAGCGTCACCGCGCGCAGGCCCTCCGCCACGCGCTCCGTCAGCGCGCGCACCGCGTCCTGCTCCGACGCCGCGTCCTTCGGCAGGAAGGCCGTCACGTCGATGGGCGCTCCCTGGTCGATGAGCACCTCGCTGCGAAAGACGTTCTTCTCCGCGTAGGTGAGCCCCACCGGGACGATGCGCACCGGAGCGCCCTCGCGCGCGGCGTTGAGCGCGATGCGCGCCGCGCCCGTCTTCAGCTCCGCCAGCTCCGGCTCCGAGTGGCTCTTGCCCTCCGGGAAGATGGTGATGGCCCGCCCCTGCACCAGCGCGCCCTTCGCCGCGTCCAGCGTGCCCTCGTTGCGCCCCATCTGCGTCGGGTCGTCTTGCTTGCGGTACACCGGCAGCGCGTTGAGCCCCTTCAACAGCCAGCCGATGACGGGCAGCTTGAACAGCGGCGCCTTGGCCATGAACGTCACCTGGCGCCGCGTGAGGATGAACACCAGCGCCGGGTCGATGAGCCCGTTCGGATGGTTGCCCACGAAGAGCACCGGCCCGGAGGGCGCCTCACCCGGGGCATTCACCTTCACCCGGTAGAAGAGCCGCAGCGCCAGCGCCACCACCGCCCGCACACACGCGTAGAACACACCGCGACTGTATACCGGCGCCCTACCCCGGGCCCGTCCGCGCTCCGGACACTGTCACCGCCGGGGCGGGAAAGGCCTGCTTCCCGGACAAGCCCCCGGATTCAGCCACTACAGAACAATCCGATTTGGCAGCGATCCACCCGGAGCCGTCCGAGACACAGCCCTTTTGCGCGGGTTTTGAAAAAGCCGCGACGCACCTCGGGAGAGCACCACATGAAGCGTCTGCTGTCGCTGGGCTGGGCCGCCGCCACCGCCGCCGTCCTGGGGTGTGGCACGAACACGTCGCAGGACGAGGGCTCGAAGGCGGAAGAGGCACCCGCCGTCACGTCGTCCTCGCGGTCCATCGTCACGGCCGCGGCCGCGACGCCCAGCGCCTGCAACGCGCTCTATGCGTCCAGCGCCACGCAGGCGGCGCTCAGCCAGGCGGTGGTGGATCCCGCGCTGCACACGGACGGTTCGGTCCGCACGCTCATCCTCTCCTTCAACACCGCGAACGCGGCGGGCGGCGTGCTCAACCTGGACGCGGTGCTGGGCGGCATCACGCGCACGCTGGGCGGGCTGACGCAGGGGCTGGGACTGGGCAACGTCCTGGCGCTCAAGTCGCTGCCCATGGTGGCGCTGAAGGTCCCGGTGACGCCGAAGCTCATCACCACGCTGCGCCAGGAACTCCAGCCGCTGGGCCTCATCTCCATCTACGAGGACAAGCCGCTCCAGTACTTCCTGGACACCAGCGTGCCGTACATCCACGCGGACACCGCGCGCACCGCGTATGAGACGACGGGCGCGGGCATCGGCGTGGGCGTCATCGACTCTGGCCTGGACGGCACGCACGGCGACTTCCCCAACGTGGCGCGCAACGTGAAGGTCGTCGCCTCCCCGTTGGACGTGGGCATTGGCGGCGCGCTCTACGTGGACACGCCCAACAGCGACCTGACCAGCGGCCATGGCACGCACTGCGCCAGCATCATCGCGGGCTCGGGCGCGCGCTCCGGCGGCAGGCACCAGGGCGTGGCCCCCGGGGCGAAGCTGCTGGGCGTGGGCACCGGTGATGCGATGAGCATCCTGTTCGCGCTGGAGGGCTTCGACTTCCTGTTGGATCCGGACGTGCGCGAGACGCACAACGTGCGCGTCATCTCCAACTCGTGGGGCACCAGCGGCAGCCACTTCGCGCCGCTGGACCCCATCGCCATCGCGACGAAGCGCGCCTACGACCTGGGCATGGTGGTGGTGTTCGCGGCGGGCAACGAGGGCTCCGACCCCGACACGCTCAACCCGTACAGCGCCTCGCCGTGCGCCATCTCCGTCGCGGCCGGCACGTCGCGCGACACCACGGCGGCCACCAACCCGCTGCTCAGCCAGGACACGCCGGGACAGCTGGCGTCCTTCTCCAGCCGGGGCATCCCGGGCGACGCGTTCCACCACCCGGACATCACGCTGCCGGGCGTGAACATCGTCGCGGCGCGCGCGCTCACCGCCACCATCATGCAGCCGTACCTGGGCCTGGACCTGCTGCACCCGGAGCCGTTCTACGCGGCCAGCTCCGGCACCTCCATGGCCGCGCCGCACATGGCCGGTGTCGCCGCGCTGCTCTTGGAGGTGAACCCCGCGCTCGACATGGACGGCGTGCTGGCGGCGGTGCAGGCCACCGCGCGGCCCATGTACACGACGGACGCGGCGGGCAACACGCGCCAGCTGGAGACGTGGGAGGTGGGCGCGGGCTACGCGGACGTCTACGCGGCGACGAAGTGGGTGAATGACGCCACGGGCACCCGCTACACCACGCAGACCACCGCCCTGCCCTCGTGGACGGGCACGGTGAAGACGAGCATCAACCTGCCGGTGCTGGACCTGTCCCTCCGGGCCGCGCAGCACGAGCACACGCTCAGCGTGCCCGCGGGCGCCAGCGCCCTGCGCATCAAGACGGACTGGGGCAACCCGGCCTACGACCTGGACCTGTATGTCTTTGGCCCCAACGGGGAGCTCGTCGCCACCAGCGCCGAGGGCACCTCCACCGGTGAGGCCGTCACGATTTCGAACCCACCCGCCGGCACCTGGCGCGTTCAGCTCAAGGGCTTCCTGAACGTGGCCACGCAGTACACCGGCACCGCGGAAGTGGATCGCCGTGTCCCGCGTCCGTAGTCACTCACGGACCCCACAAGGTACGGCAGTCCCCGCCCCTCTCCCGTGCTCGCACGGGAGGGGGGTTGTTCGTTCCGGCTCAGCGCGGCTGCAGCGTCACCTGCGTGTCCGCGAGCGTGCGGCCCTGCGCGTCCGTGAAGCGCGCGCGCACCGGCACCGGGCCCGTCAGCCACCCGCCCTGCACGGGCGTGCTGAAGGGCAGCGTCACGTCCACGCCCGCGGCGACCTCGGGGGCCGGGCCCTCGCTCGGGAAGAAGCGCAGGGGCTCGCCTCCGGAGGGCAGCCCCTCCAGCGACAGGCGCACGGGCTGGGGCGCGGTGTAGCTGAACTGCACCGCGTTGCCCTCCGCGCACGTCAGCGTCCCGCCGGGCCGGGCCTCCGCCAGCACCTTGCCCTCGGGTGAGATGCAGAAGGCGCGCACGCCCCAGGCCTGCTCCCCCGGAGCGGACGAGCGCGCCTGCCACTCCGGCACGCCCGGCTCCTGACGCTGCATCGACGGCGCCACGACGACCAGCGCCACGGTCGCGGCGGCGGCGCTCAGCGCCAGGGGCATGAAGAGCGGAGACGCGAACCACTTCTTGCGCTCGGGCGCCACCACCGTCCGCGCGGGGGCGGGTTGAAGCCGGGCCATCAGCGCCTGCTCCAATAGCGCGCTCCGGGCCTGGGGCAGCGCCCGCTGCTCCAGCACGGACTCCACGCGCGACAGCCGCGTGTACGCCTCCTGACACTCGGGACAGGTGGCCAGGTGCGCGCGCAGGCGCTGGAAGCCCTCCGCGTCCAGCCCGTCCTGGCCCTTCTCGAAGAGCGCGGCCATCGCCTGCTTCGCCTGGCGGTCGTTGCATCCACTCATCGCGCACCCCGCCGCTTGAAGAAGCTCCAGCCCTGCGTCTCCAGGTCCTCGAGGTACCCCTTCGACTGGAGGAACCCCAGCAGCCGGGACTTCAGACCGAACTCGCGCCGCCGCACCTGGATGCGCGTAAGGCCCAGCGCCGTGGCGGCCTCCTCCTGGGGCAGCCCCTCCCCGAAGCGCAGCTCGAACAGCCGGTGCTCTTCGCGCGACAGGCCGTCCTTGAACATCGCGAGCAGGGCCTCCACCTCGCGGTCCTCCAGCAGCTCGTCCAGCCCGCCCTCCTCCGAGGAGGATTCGGTGAGCCCCTCGAAGGCCTCGTCCCGGCCCACCAGCTCGCGCTCGCGCGACTGTTCCAGCAGCACGTTGCGCGCGATGCCCATCAGGAAGTGGGCATAGGGACGCGTGCCGTTGTAGGCCGCGCGGGTGCGCGGCTCGAAGGCTCGGGCGAAGGTCTCCAGCAGCGTGTTCTCCAACTCCATCGCGTTCCTCAGGCGGGCGAAGCTGCCCCGCCATGCGGCCGCCTTGAGCAGGCGAGCGAGTGGCTCCGCGTGCGCGCGATACACCTCCGCCAGCACCTCGGGAGTGCCTTCGCGAAAGCGGCGCAGCGTGTCGTCATCCCACTCCATCCCTCAAGGGCTTACCGCGACCGTTATGGTCCCGTCATCCGCATGTTGTCGCGAGCGGCGCCGGGTGGATTGTCGGTTGCGCCCCGTGGCATTCTTTTGCCCAGGCCCCAACGCAATCCCCCCATGCCCTTGCCGCTCCGCCGGACCCTGACCCTGGGAGTGCTCCTCCTGGCCTCGAGCGCCGCGAGCGCCGGGCCGGCGCAGGTCCACTATGCCCTCATCGTTGCCAGCAACACGGGCACCGAGAAGTCCCAGGCGCCGCTGAACTACGCGGACGACGACGGCGCGCGGTACTACGAACTGTTCGCCCCCCGCTCCCGCGAGGTGGTGCTGCTGAGCGTGCTGGACGCGGAGACGCAGGCCCCTGTCTCTTATACCCATCTGACGCTGCCGA
>NZ_RAWL01000543.1:0-4982 GCF_003668885.1 Corallococcus sp. AB049A
GGGTGGGGGACAGGCTCGCGGTCCACGCGGCGAACGTCGCGGCGACCAGATCCACGACGGGGCGGACCATGGCGAAGTCATCGCGCGAGAAGATGCGGGTGACGTAGGCGCTCTTGAGCCGCCGCTCGTACGACGTGGCGTACTCGTTGACCATCTCCACGGGAGCCCGGCGCAGCTGCGGGAACTTGAGGTGCGGGAAGAGCGCCTCGATGACGGGAGCGCGGCTGCTGGCGGTGAAGGTGATGCCGGCGTGCAGCTTCTCCAGCGCATCCACCCAGCGGCCCTGCTGATCGAACGAGAACTCCTCGCGGGCCTCGTCGAGCTCCGGCAGGTCCTTCACCTGCTCCAGCAGGCCGCCCGCCGGCTCACGGGCCTCGCGCAGGCGCTCCAGCGCGGAGGCCAGCCACTGCTTCTCGGCCTCCAGCCCCGGCCTGCCGACGACCATCTCCTCCGCCGTGGCGAGCCGGGCCTCGAAGGCCTCGGCGAAGCGGATCAGCTCATACGATTCGAGCGTGGACGACATGCGTGGACGACTCCTCGGAGGGGCGGCGGAGATACCACACCTTCACCGGCCGACGAGCAGGGCCTCCATGGCTCCGGGAGCGGCGAAATCCGCGAAGGCCCACTCGGCGCCGGCGTCACGCAGCGCCTGGGGCGTGAAGTTGCCGGTCCCCACGCCAATCGTCTCCGCGCCAATGCCCTTGGCGGCCGCGACGTCCTTGGGCGTGTCGCCGATGATCACCACCCGGCAGGCCTCCAGCGGGTGGCCCAGCTGCGCCGCCCCGGCCTGCGCGCCGTGCCGGATGAGGGCCACGCGGTCCTCGAAGTCGCAGCCGAAGCCGCCGAAGGCGAACTGGTCGTGGATGTTCACGCGGTCCAGCTTCACCTTGGCGCCCGCGCGCACGTTGCCGGTGCCCAGGCCCACCGCGAAGCCCGGCCGCGAGCGCGCCTCCGTCACGGCCTCGCGCATGCCCGGATGCAGCCGGTACTCGCGCGCATCAACCTTCGGCACCTCCAGGCCCAGGTGGGCGACGTACGCGTCGATGACCGCGCTGATGGCGTCCTCGGTGTCCGCCTGCCCGATGATGCCCAGCCCCTTGCGGACGATGGCCCGGTCTGTCATCCCGGACATGCTGAAGCCGTCACACGCGTCCCGGCGCTTGTGGAGCTGGTCGAAGGCCAGGCCCATGGCGCGGCGGCCGGCACCGCCGGTGGTGACGAGGGTGCCATCGATATCGAAAAGGAGGACGGTGGGGCGCATGGCCACCCATCTAACGGAAGGCCCCGCGCGTTGCGAGCCCCGAGCGGTCCACCCCAGACGGCCGGCTCAGGGCTCCGCCAGCGTGAGGCCCTGCTGAAGCGCCTCACGCACCTGGGGAACGTCCTCCAGAGGAAGCCGCTCCTCCAGCGCCTCGCGCACCTGCTGACCGCCCAGCCGGCCGAGCGCCTGGGCCACGGCCTCGCGCAGCCGCAGGTCATGGTCCTCCAAGCGGGCCCGCAGCGTCTTCACGGCCTCGAACCCCAGCCGCTGGCCCAACGCGGCGGCGGCTTGCGAGCGCACATCCGAAGGCCGGTGCGGATCCTCCAGCATCGCCTGGAGCGTCTGTCCCGCCTCGGGTGTCTCCACGCGCGCCAGCGCCGTCACGGCCCGCATCCGCTGCGCATCGGGGACGCTCGTGTCCTCCGCCAGCGCCGCGAGCACGGGCACTACTCCAGGCCCAAGCCTGCGCCACGCCGCATCCGGTGCGGCGTTCGGCTGCGAGAGCAATCCCAGCGCCTCCGCGCGCAGCGGCCCGGGAACGGAGGGGGCCGGCGACATGGAAGCCGCGGGCAGGACCTGGGCGCGGACCGGAGCCGCTTCGGACACGGGCCCCGCGCCCGCGAGCACGGCGAGGCCCGTCAGCGCCACCCACCACGAAGCGGCAAAGCGGGACGGAGCCGGCGAGGGACGAACACCGCGAGGGCTGGACGGCTGGCTCGACATGCGGGGCTCCCGGTGGGGAAGGGGAGCCCCCGTTATACGACGGCTGCCGGCCCGGACTCGATAACGCTAAGGTCGGACATCATGGCCGGACGCGTCTTCTTCTTCCTCCAACACGCCACGTACGAGCCCGCCTATCAGGCGGCCTCCATGGGCATCACCGCCGCAGCGATGGGCGACGACGTCTACTTCGTCTTCGCCTTCGAGGCCCTGCGCCAGCTGATCCGCGGCGGCTTCGGGCTCGCCCACACGGAGCGCGAGCGCACCGAGGCAGCCCGCGCCGATGGCCTCAACGTCCCCACACCGGCCCGCATGCTGGAGGAGGCCCGCGCCCTGGGCGCGAAGCTCGTGGCCTGCGACACCACGGTGCGCATCTGTGGTTTCTCGCCCCAGGAGCTGAACGGCACCCTGGATGAAGTCATGGGCCTGGCCTCCATCTGGAGGCTGACCGACGGCGCGCGCGTCCTCACGCTCTGAACGGACCCCCACCCTCCGGAAGGAGGCGGATGTCCGACAGGGGAAGGGAACCGGCACTTGGGGATCGCCTGTCGTTGCAACTTGGCAGCACTACCTGAATGCAACCTGCCTGCTGCGAGTCGCTGTAGCCTCGGTGGGCGTCCACGCGTTACGCTGGGGCATTCGCAGTTCGTTGTTCCCCCCTGGAAGGAAAACCTCAAAGCCTATGCGCGCCAAGTCGACCCCCCTGAGCGCACTGCTGGCCGGCACCCTCGGTGTCGCTGTCATGGCCGGCTGTCAGACCTATGACTTCGAGCCGGTGGATCCGCTCGCGATCGCCCAGACGACTGTGGAGTCGGTGATCACCGCCCGCAAGAGCAAGCCGGACGTGATGCTCCTCGTGGACATCTCCGGCTCGATGACGAAGCCGGTCAACGCGGACCTTGTCGTCGGCGGCACGCGCGTGTGTGACTTCCAAGGCCCGGACGGCAAGTTCTACACGTGTGAGGAGGGCAATCCCTGCGACACGACGAAGTGCCCCACGCGCTGGTCGGAGCTCCAGGGCGCCATGGGTCCGTTCCTCGCGGAGAGCGGCAACCTGGTCCGCTTCGGCCTCACGACCTACCCGGCGCCGCCGGTCCTGGCTCCGGGGGCCAATCCGACCCCGACTCAACAGTGCGCGCCCGCCGCCAGCCTGGAGGATGGAAGCGTCCGCGCCCAGCTCCCGGTGGACCTGGATTCGGACGAAGAGCTCCAGGCCTACGCGAACGAGGTCAACACCAAGCTGCAGGCGATCCCCAACGGCGGCCAGGGCCGGCCCCGAGGCGGTACGCCGACGAGCGCGAGCCTGCAGTTCACGGGCACGCTCTTCAACAACTCGGACGGGAACCGGGATCGCATCATCGTCCTGCTGACCGACGGTCTGCCGAACTGCAATGACAAGAACGTGAACGACGGCAGCAGCCCCGAGTGCCGCTGCGTGGTCGAGCCCGCGAGCGCGTGCGTGGACCCGTTGAACCCGTACCATCGCCGTGGCTGCCTGGACAAGGACGCCTCCGTGGCGGCGGTGGAGGCGCTGAAGGGGAACAAGATCTCCACCATCGTCATCGGCTTCGGCGCGGAGACGTCGGTGGGTGACGGCCCCAGCGTCCTCAACGAGATGGCGCGCGCGGGTGGCTTCGGACGTGACTGCAAGGTCAACACCGACTGCGGCGCGGGGGACACCTGCGACTTCAGCACCGGCTTCTGCAACCGGTCGTTCTACCAGGCAGGCAACCGCCAGGAACTGGCGGACGCCCTGAAGGAGATCAGCGAGGCGATCCAGCCGGGCGAGCCGTGCTTCACCGAACTCGAGCCGACCCAGCTGCCCTCCGATGAGAAGCTCATCGTCGTCTACATCGACGGCGAGCGCACGCTCGCGGGCCCCGACACCTGGTCGCTGGACCTGTCGGATCCCGACAAGCTTGGCGTGCGGTTCACCGGCAGCGCCTGCGCGAAGCTGGAGGCGTCGCGCCCTGAGGACCCCGTCAAGGTCGAAGTGCGCGCCATCCGCCAGCTCTAGGCGGCAGGCAGGCGGAGGCGGCTTTACGCGGGCAGGGGCGGGGATTATAGGGTCCTCGCCGAGCCGGTCGCCTCCGCCATGAAAATCACTGTCCTCTCGCGCTCCGCTTCCATCTCGTCCACGCGGCGGATCGTCGAGGCAGGGCGGGCGAGGGGACACCGGGTCCGCGTGCTCAACCCGCTCCGGGTGCAGATGCATCTGGACGGGGGCAGCCAGGCGACCCTCTTCTACGACCGCAAGAAGCTCACGCCCACCGACGTCGTCATCCCGCGCATCGCCCTGTCCATCAGCACCTACGGGCTCGCGGTGGTGAACCAGTTCGGTCTGGCGCGCGTGCCCCTGGTGAACCACGCCCAGGCCATCGCGCAGTCGCGCAACAAGATGCGCTCGCTCCAGCTGCTGTCCGCCCACGGCATCGACGTCCCCGCCACCGTGATGGCCCGGGACGCGGCCCAGCTCAAGGAGATGGTCGGCCTCGTCGGCGGAGTCCCCGTGCTGGTGAAGCTCCTCCAGGGCCAGGAGAAGCACGGCGTGATGGTCTGCGAAAGCCTCCAGTCGCTGGAGGCCGCGCTCGAGGCGGTGCTGGGCCTGGGACACAACCTCGTCATGCAGGAGTACGTCCGGAGCACCGGCCAGGACGTCCGCGTCCTCGTGGTGGGCGGAGAGGCCATTGCCTGTGTGCTGCGCAAGCCGCGCCCGGGCCGCCTCTCGCACACGCTGAACCGGGGCGCCCGGCTGGAGGCCCTGCCGCTGTCCCCCGGCCATCGTGCCACGGCGGAGAAGGTCGCCCGGCTCGTGGGCCTGGAGGTGGCCGCGGTGGACATCCTGGACGTCCAGGGCCAGCCCAAGGTCTTCGAGGTGAACAGCTCGCCCGCGCTCCTGGAGATGGAGGCCGCGACGGGGCTGGACCTGGCCTCGCCCATCATCGAGCGGGCGGAGGCCCTCGTCGCCGGCGCCGCCCCCGTCTGGACCGCCGCCCTGGAG
>NZ_RAWL01000544.1:0-4925 GCF_003668885.1 Corallococcus sp. AB049A
GTGGGGAGCGGGGTGGGACGCGAGGTGCTGGAGCAGCCGCAGGCTGGCCTCGTCGGCCCACTGGAGGTCGTCGAGGAAGAGCGTCACCGGGTGCTCCTCGGTGAGCGCCTCCAAGAGCTGCCGGAACACCTGGAGGAAGCGGCTCTGGGTGTCGGCGGGAGCCAGCGGCGCGACCTCTGGCAGCCGCCCGGTCACCTGGAGCAGTTCGGGGATGAGGCCGGCGATCAGCTGCCCGCTCGCGCCGAGCGCCTCATCCAGGCGCTCCCGCCACCGGGCCTTCTGGGATGCGTCCTCCGCGGCGAGCCGCAGGAAGAGGGGCTGGAACGCGCGGACGAACGCGGCGTAGGGAGCCTCCTGCCGCTGGTCGAACTTGCCCGTCAGGAAGAGTCCGCCCTGGTCGAGGACCGTGGACCGGAGCTGGTTCACCAGGGAGGACTTGCCAACGCCCCCCTCCCCCATCACCAGGACCAGCTCCGGGAGCTTCGTGGCCACCACGCGCTCGAAGGCGGCGCGCAGCTGCTCGAGCTCGGCTTCCCGAAGCGGGAGCAACTGCGGGGTTCGCGGCTGTCCCAGCGCGTCGCTGGCGCCGAGGGCGAACGGCTCGATCCGCTGGTTCAGGGTCCACTGCTGGCGGCAGTTCAGCAGATCCACGAGCAGCCCCTGCGCTGTCGGGTAGCGGTCCTCGGGCGCCTTCGCCAGCAGGCGCATCACCAGGTCCGACACCACGGCCGGGAGGTGGGGCTGAAGCTCCACGAGCGGCCGGGGCATGCGGGCGAGGTGGCTGTGGATCCATCCGAGCGGGTCCTCGGCCTGGAAGGGCAGTTGGCCCGTGAACACCTGGTACAGGACGACGCCCGCCGAGTAGAGGTCCGTGCGTGCGTCGACGGGACGGTCCATGCGGCCTGTCTGCTCGGGCGACAGGTAGGGACCGCGCGCGGCGAGGGAGAGGTCGATCAGCTGGACGTGGCCCGTCTCCGGCTCGACGACCAGGTTCTCCGGGCAGACGTCCTTGTGGATGACACCGTGGGCGTGGAGGCCGGTGAGCGCTTCTGCGATGCCGACAGCCAGGTTGAGCGCGCGGCCGAACTCCATGGGAGTTCCAAGCAGTTCGTCGAGGAACCGGCCCCCACCATCCTCGGACACCAGGGCGAAGCGATCGCCGGAGGTCTCCAGGGACAGCGTGCGCACCACGGCCGGAGAGCCGGGCTCACGCCCGAAGTCGAATGCGTGGCGGAGCTCCGCGAGCTCCCTGGGAGAGGGCTGCTGGGAGCGCAGCAGCGTGACGATCACCCGGCGGCCATCGGCGGACGTGCCCCGGTAGACGACGGCGCGCTCCCCCTGTCGCACAATTGTGTCCAGGGTGTAACCGGGCACCACGTCCATCTTCTCGTCCATCCTCACCTTCGCAGTATCGCGGTGTTGGAGGTGGGCTGCAGGGACGAATGCGGGGCACCCGCAGGTGCGCGACACTTCAGAGGAACGACGGTTGCTCAGGGTGCAGGGGGCCGGCGTCGCAGGGCCTCCGCTCAACGCAAAGCTTCACAGCGACATCACGTTTTACAGACAAAGCTTGACCATGACTTTCGTATGCGATTGCATCCACGCCTCACCATCGAAAAGGAGATTCACATGCTTCGTGGGTTCGCGATGTTCGCCTTTGTCTCCATCTTCGGAATGGGCTGTGGCGGCGCTGAAGTGATGGACGAAGCCCAGATGGGTCAGTCTTCCGCTGAGCTCATCAACAGCTGTGAGACGCTCCAGACCCGCCGCTGTACTCCGGGAGCGGAGACGGGCTGCCAGT
This sequence comes from Corallococcus sp. AB049A, assembly GCF_003668885.1. NCBI lineage: Bacteria > Pseudomonadati > Myxococcota > Myxococcia > Myxococcales > Myxococcaceae > Corallococcus > Corallococcus sp. AB049A. The sequence goes on from NZ_RAWL01000544.1 coordinate 1,802, forward strand.
GGGCCAATGGCACCTTTGGCGAGTGCTTCTGCCAGGAGATCCCCGCCAACAAGTGGGTCTGCCTGAGCAACTGAAGTTCCTGAGGCAGCCGCTCACTGGCGGATCAGCTCATGGGCCGGCTTCCCGTCCGGTCCAACCCCATCCAGCCGCACGAAATCGACCGAGAAGGGCCAGGACGTCTTCACGAAGACGTGCTCCAGCCGGGCGACGGTGTTGCCCACCCGGGTCCACGCCTGGACCTGGCATCTACCGTCGACCCGCGCGCTGGTGATGTCGACGGGACGCGAGGGGAAGGCCCGCAGGCTCACCCGCACCCGCCACCCCTCCTCGGTGGATTCGACCTGCTGCGAGTCCTCCAGCCCATACACGGGCTGCTCGACTCCCAGCAGGTCCTCCGTCTCCGAAGGCCCGCGCTCCAACATGAGCCAGTACACCTGCACGGGACGCGGCCCCACGGGGCGGCAGGCCTCGTCCATGCGCAGGGCGTAGTGGACCTGGTTCCGGTTCTCGCTGCGGGTCAGGAAGAAGGCGGACTGCCGCGATGGCGGGGGCGCCCCGGCCGCGGAGGCCAGGGTCGCGACGGCCGTCAGCACCACGGCCGTGAAATGGCTCAGCCCGGATCCAGGAAGCATGGGGGTCCCCCTTCTCGGGATGACGAAATACCGCTGTCCCCCGGAACTGTCACCCGCACGGCACCCTTTTTTATTGGGAGCCGGCGGGTGGGCTCAGTTGCCGGCGTAGGCGGACATGTTGCTGCCCGGGTAGCCGCCGGTGCCGGACCAGGTGGCGGGCAGCGTCGTCAGGCCCGGCTGGACCTTGTAGGAGCCGGTGCCGCTGGTGTGGCGCCAGTAGACGTCGCCGGAGGGACCGAGGACGGCAATCCAATACGTCGTGCCCGACGTCACCGCCTGTGACGTGAAGGTGCAGGCGTTCCACGCGCCTGGCGTGACGGCCGTGACGGTGCAGGTGCGCAGCTGCGCGCCGGGCGTCCCGCTCCCATTCGCATACAGGCCGAGCTGGAGCGTGGTGGCCGTCGTCTGGGCGTCCACGTAGAGGCTCAGCCGCGTGACGCTGCCGCTGGCGCTCGCCACGTAGCTGAACGCCGCCGCGACGCTGGCGTTCTCGAAGTCGGACGTCGTCAGCACGGTGCTGTTGCCCACGAGGGCGGTGGGGGCGGCGGGGGTCGTCGCGCTGGCATTGGCCGTGTAGGCCGAGCTCCCCGCGGCGTTGGTCGCGCGGACCCGGTACCAGTAGCGGGTGCTCGCGGCCCGGCCGGTGTCACTGAACGTCGTCACGTTGGCCCCCGGCGTCCCGGCCTGGGCGAAGGTGCCCGGGGCCCCGGAGACGTCCGGCGCGCGCTCCACCAGGAAGCCGCTCTCGTTGGTCGAGGCATCCGTCCACGCCAGGTTGATCTGCCCGGACGACACCGCCGTCGCCGTCAGGCCCGTGGGCGCCGCGGGCGCGGTGGTGGCGCTGTTCACGGTGATGGAGACCGTGGCGGAGTTCGTGCTGGCGGCAGGGTTGCCGTTGTCCACGGCCACGGCGCGCACCGTGTGGCTTCCCTGCGAGGGATTGCTCCAGGCGCAGCCGTAGGGGCTGGTGGTGCTGGAGCAGATGAGCGACGTGCCGTCCGCGTAGAAGTCCACCCGCGCGATGCTCCGGCCGAAGCCCGCGCTGGCGGTCGCGGCCAGCGGCACGGAGGCCGGCGCGGTGTACGCCGCATTGGCAGTGGGAGAGGTGAGGCTCACCGTGGGCGGGTTGGACAGCGTGAGAGGCACCGCCGCGGAGGTGGTGGCCTGGAGCGTGTCGTCGGTGGCCTTCGCCGTCACGCTGTGCGCGCCATCCTGGAGCGAGCTGACGCCGCAGCTCACGGACGCCGAGGTGGGCGCGTTCACCGTGCAGAGCAGCGTGGTGCCATTGTCGAAGAACTCCACCTTCGTGAGCGTGCGGCCCGGGCCCGCCGTGGCGTTGGCCTGGAGGTTCAGGTTGGCGGGCGCGGTGAAGTTGGCGTTGGCGGCCGGCTGGGTGATGGACACCGCCGGAGCGGTGGAACTGCCCGCGGACAGGCCATACATTGAAGCGCTGGACGCACCCGCGTACACCGTGGAGGTGCCGAACGTGGGGCCCGGCAGTGCGGAGAGGCCCGTCGGCGAATAGCGCATGGAGCCGGTGGGCAGGTCCATGTAACGGAACACGCCGCCCCCGTTCGCGCCCAGCAGCGCCAGCCAGTAGACGGTGCCCGACGTCAGCGTCACCTGCGGCGCGGCGGTGCAGCCGTACCACTGCCCCGTCACCAGCGGCAGCGGATCCACCACTGGGGTGGTGCAGGAGGAGAGCAAGGTGCCCGGAGCGCCCGAGGCATCGCTGTAGACGCCAATGGACAGCGACGCATTGGCATTGCCCGGCGCCGCGAAGACCCTGAGCGTCCCCAGCGTCCCTGTGGCGACGGCGGTGTACTGGAAGGCGTTCACCGAGCCGCCATTGTCGAAGTCGTTCTGCGTCCCCACGGTGTCGACGCCCACGAGCCGCACGCCGGCCGCGGAGGGGCTCACCGTGAAGCTCACCGGCGCGGAGTTCGTGACGAGCGCCGGGCTGCCATTGTCCGTCGCGCGGGCGAAGACATTGGAGTACGTGCCGGCCGTCGCGTTCCACGTGCAGCCCGTGCCGGTCGTCGTGAAGCAGAGCGACGTGGTGCCCTGGAAGAACTCCACCCGCGTGAGGGTCCGCCCCGCGCCCGCGCTGGCCGAAGCGATGAGGGGCGTGCTCCCCGTGGGCAACGTGGCGCCGGAGGCGGGACTCAGGACGCTGACCGTGGGCGGACCGGCAACCGTGATGGCCACGGACGCGGAGCCGCTTTCACCCAGGCTGTCCACCGCCTCCGCGCTCACGGTATGGCTGCCATTGCCCAGGCTGCTCGTGGCCGTGCAGGTGACGGGGTTGGAGACGGGGGCGTTCACGGTGCAGAGCACGGTCGTGCCCGCGCGGAACGTGACGCTGGCCAGCGTGCGGCCGGAGGTGGGCGTGGCCGTGGCGCCCAGGCTGAGCGTCGCGGGCGCGGTGAAGTTCTGCCCGGCCGAGGGTGCGGTGATGGCGACGGCGGGGGCGGTGGGAGGCGCCCCGGAGA
>NZ_RAWL01000545.1:0-4883 GCF_003668885.1 Corallococcus sp. AB049A
TCCCCGCCCTCCTCGCCGCCACGGGCCTGCTGTTCGCCCCACTCGCCGTCCACGCCCAGGCGCCCCAGCCGGCTCCGGAAGCGCCCAGGGGCTCGGAGCCCCCCGTCGTCCAGGTTTCGGATGAGGGCTTCTCGCTGTCGTCCGCGGACAAGGCCTTCGTGCTCAAGCTGCGCGGGCTGCTCCAGGGCGACGGGCGCTTCTTCCTGGACGACCCGGAGCGCACCGGCACCAACACGTTCCTCGTGCGGCGCATGCGCCCCATCCTGGAGGGGACGCTCTTTGGCTTCATCGACTTCCGCTTCATGCCGGACTTCGGCGTGGGGCAGTCCGTCATCCAGGACGCGTACATCGACTTCCGTCCGGGGGAATGGGTGCGCCTGCGCGCGGGCCGGTTCAAGACGCCCTTCGGCCTGGAGCTGCTCCAGTCCGACATGGACAACCCCTTCATCGAGCGCTCGCTCACGGTGGACCTGGTCCCCAACCGCGACGAGGGCCTGGAGCTGCACGGCGAGGGCGACGGCGGCCGGTGGCAGTACTCGCTGGCGGTGGTGAACGGAGACCCCGACGGCGCCAGCACCGACGCCAACACCGACGACAGCTTCGACCTGGCCGCCCGCGTCTTCGCTCAGCCCTTCAAGGGCCGCGAGCCGTCCTTCCTCCAGGGGCTGGGGCTGGGCATCGCGATGACGCGCGGCCTCCAGTTCGGCTCGGCCACCAACACCGGGCTCGCGCCCTGGCGCAGCCCCGGCCAGCTGATCATCTTCAGCTACCTGAGCAACGCGGACACCGGAGAAGTTGTCACCGCGCACGGCCAGCACCTGCGGCTCTCGCCCCAGGGCCACTTCTACCTGGGGCCCTTCGGCATCCTCGCGGAGTACGTGCGGTCGTCACAGGAGGTGCGCAACGGTGACGCGCGCGCGAAGCTGCGCCACCACGCCTGGCAGACGGCGGTGTCGTGGGTGTTTGGCGGAAAGGCCTCGTTCGAGGGCGCCCGGCCGGCGAAGCCCTTCGACCCGAAGACGCTCCAGGGCGGCGCGCTGGAGGTCGCGGCGCGCGTCCACGCGCTGGTCATGGACGATGACGCCTTCCCCCGCTTCGCCAACCCGGCGAGCTCGGTGCGCGCGGCGAGGGGCTTTGGCGTCGCCACCACCTTCGCCCTCAACCGGCGCGTGCGCTTCGCCCTGAACTTCCACCGCACGAACTACGAGGGCGGCGCCCCGGACGGCGGAGACCGGGCCCCGGAGAACGCCCTGCTGTCCCGCTTACAGCTCACGTTCTGAGGTCCCGGCCGCAGGCCGCGAAACCTCCGCTGACGCCAGGTGTCATCCGGCTTCGTCCTGGTGCGTCTTGAAGCGCCCGCGTCAGGTGCACGACGCTCCCGCTGCCGCGACGGATGGCCCTTGCCCGGGGGCCCTCCCCGCGGTCCCCCGCCGAGAGGACGCATGCCCGCGAACGTGTTCCCGCAGCGCCCGACGTCTGTCCGCGCCGCTTCCCTGTCGAAGACGCTCACGCGCGCCGCGCTGCTCGCCGTCCTGAGCCTGGGCACGCCCGTGGCCGCGCAGCAGCCCCAGCCGCCCATCACGGAGGACGTGCCGCCTCCGGTGCAGCCACCCCTGCCCGACAGCCGCGTCTACTTCACCACGCTCAACGTGGTCCGCTACAACCCGCTGGGGCTCGAGTCGCAGAACCGGCTCGTCTACCAGAAGCGCCTCTTCGATAGCCCCTCGCTGCTCCTGCGCGACACGTACGCCAGCGCCGGCGCGAGCCTCAAGCTGAGCCCCGCGTTCTTCAAGCTGGGGCCCACGGTGGAGCTGCAGCCCGTGGCGATGTTCAATCTCCGCGCCGGCTACGAGTACGTCCAGTTCTTCGGCACCTTCGGCAGCGTGCAGTCGTATCCGGACTCCTTCCAGTCGTATGACGACGACCTGCGCAGCAAGACCAACGACGCCGCCTACGGCACCTCCGGGCACCACTTCTTCGTGGAGCCCATGCTCCAGGCGAAGGTGAAGTCCGTGGCGCTGCGCACGAAGCTGGCCATCGAGTACTGGAACGTGTCGCTGCGCGACGGCGGGCCGCGCGGGACGTTCTACGACCCGACGCTGGACACGCTGGTGCCGGGCAAGGGCTGGGTGCTCGCCAACGACACGGACCTGCTGTGGCTGGCCGGACAGTGGACGCTGGGCGCCCGGTTCTCCGCGGTGTGGCCGCGCTACGACGAGGACACCGCCGCGGTGGAGCCGCTGCCCGGACGCACGCTGCCGAACAACGCGCACATGCGCGTGGGCCCGCTCGTGGCGTATTCGTTCGACACGAAGCCGGGCGGCCTCATGAGCAAGCCCACCGTGCTGCTCATCGCGGGCTGGTACCTCAAGCATGAGAACCGGGTGAACGCCATGCCGTACCTGCTGGGCGGCTTCTCCTTCACCACGGAGCTGCTCTCCGGCCGCTAGCAGCGCGGCGCTCGAGGACTGTCCAATCGTCAAACCCAGACTGCCCCCCAAGGCAGTGTTCCTCGCGCCGGGTCGTTCCTAACTCGCACCGTCTGTCTTTGGGGACAGCCGGGGGTGCACATGGGAATGACTCACAGGGCGTGGGGCTGGCGGCTGCTGGGGAGCGTCATGGTGGTGATGGCGCTCGGAGGGTGCGGCCCCGCGGACGTGCCGGAGGACCCGCCGCGGACACAGGAGGCGGCGCTCGCGGGCGGGGACTTCGTCTGGGTGAAGCACCTGGGCTCGCCCCGGCCCGACCAGGCGCACGCGGTGGCCTTCGACCGGGACGGCAACATCCTCGCGCTGTTCCTCTATCAAGGCAGCGTGGACCTGGGCGCGGGCCCCGTCGGCTCCGGCAACCCGGACAGCTTCGGCTTCGCGGTGGCGAAGTACACGACGGCCGGCGCGCTCCTGTGGACGCGCGCCTACGAGGGCGTGCTTCCCCCCGGCGGACAGAACTTCACCAACGCGGTGGCGCTCACGGTGGACCGCGAGCGCAATGTCCTCGTCGCGGGGACCTCGAATGAGTCCATCGACCTGGGCGGAGGACTGCAGCCTCCGGGCGCCTTCCTGCTGAAGCTGCGCAAGACGGGGCAGTTCCTGTGGGCCCGGCACTTCACGGGCAACATCTCACCCCAGGACCTGGTCACCGACTCGCAGGACGGCATCGCCATGACGGGCAATGCCTTCCGCACGGTGGACTTCGGCCTGGGCCCCAATGACTCGTTGGTGACGGACGTGGTGACGGCCTTCCTCACCAGGTTCAACGCCGCCGGCACCGCGCAGTGGACCGTGCGCGAGCAGTTGGTCCTGAGCAGTGGCGGCAGCGTCGCGGTGGATGAAACGGACGCCTTCTACTTCAGCGGCATCCGGTATCCCGACCCCGAGCTCTGGAAGGTCAGTCCCTCCGGCGCGGTGGTGTGGACGCGGCCGCTGGTGGGCGCGTCCGGCGGCGCCCTCGCCGTCGCCGTGCATGGCAACCGCGTGGTGGTGGGAGGCCAGTTCAGCAGCGCCTTCACCTTCCGGGGCCAGACGGTGACGCCTCCGGTCCCTGGCGCGGGCTTCCTCGTCGCGTGGACGCGGGCCGGCGAGGAGCGCTGGGCGCGCAGCTACCCGCAGCCCGTGAGCGCGGTCGCCATGGGCGAGGACGACAGCGTGGTGGTGGGCGGCGCCTCCACGATGCCGGACTCGACCTCCGGCTACACGCTCTTCACCGCCAGGCTGGAGCGCCTTGAGGGCCAGCAGCACTGGCGCCGCACGTATCCGTCGACCGGGCGCCCGTACTTCACGGACGTGGCGGTGAACAAGCAGGGCGAGTTCGTGGGCATCGGCTACTTCTCCGGCACCCTCCACCTGGGAAGGAACCTGGTCTCGCGCGGCTTCGACGACGACTTCCTCTTCAAGGGCGTGACGGGCCCCTGAGCCTCACCCGAAGCCCTGGGCGCCCAGCGGCACGGCGCCCGCGCGGTACGCGTCGAACCACCGCGCGGCCTCCTCCGGCGTGGGCTGCGTCCACCGCCAGGGGCCCTGTCCACCGCCGCCGGGCTCGCAGCGGATCAACGACGCGCGCAGCGCTTCCGCGCTGGCGAACGCCAGGTGTTCGAACAGCAGCGGGTTCTGGCTGGTGACGAAGGACTGCCGCTCCCCCAGGTCCTGCACGCACGCGCGCACCAGGTCCGGATGCAGGCCGTCCGCCAGCTCGTCCGCGATGACGAAGGCCTCGTGCACGTCCAGGTAGTAGAGGAAGGACAGGAGCCGCTTCTGGCCGTGGCCCAGCTGCTCCTGTGTCACCGGCGTGCCGTCCACGCGCGTGAAGGCGAAGCGGAAGCCGCTGAAGCCCAGCCGGCCGCCCTGGGACAGCGGCGTCGTCTCCGTCACGTCCACTGACAGCGTGCCGGACGCGAACCCCGCCAGCGTCACGAAGCGCGCGAGGAAGCCGCGAGGCATCGCGTCGTGGCGAAGGAGCAGCGACGGCGGCACGGGCTCGCGCTCCACCTGTTCGCGCAGCCAGCCCGGCATCCACGTGGGCAGCGCCATGAGCCCCAGCGGGAACAGCTCCTCACCGCGCTGCTCCATCGCGTAGCGGATGGCGCCGATGTGCTCGAACATGCCCAGCGCCTCGTCGAAGCGCGGTGGCGCCAGGAGGAATGTCTCCCGCAGCAGGTCCTTCAGCCGGTCCTTCACGCCGCGCTCCAGGTACTGCGCGGCCATGAAGAGCAGCGTCCACACGGACCGGTCCAGCACCGACCAGCGCATGCGCTTGGAGAAGCCCTCCGCGCCCGCCACCTCGCACGCGAAGCCCGTGGCGCTGGCGCGCATCACGAGCCGCGCGTCCTCCGCCGCGTCCCACCGCACCGTCGCCACGATGGAGGGCATCAGCCCGTGCGCCAGCGC
>NZ_RAWL01000546.1:0-4839 GCF_003668885.1 Corallococcus sp. AB049A
CCCGCCCTCGGCCGCCTCCAGGAGCGCGGCTTCATCCAGGGGCCACGCCCGGCGCGCATCCAGCACGCTCCACTCCGGCTCGGACCGGGCGGCCTCCAGCGCGGACAGGCCCAGGGGCCCCAGCGTCACCAGCGTCAGCCGAGCGCCGGGAACGCGCTTCAGCCAGCGAGCGCCCGGAACAGGGGACGTGTCTTGCGTCGCGAGCGCGGGCGTCCCTGGCGGCTCACGCGAAGGTGCGGGCTTCGGAAGACCGCTCGGCCCGACGCTCGCGGCTGGCGACGACCTGAGCACCTCGGGCTCCGCGTGCTCCAGCTCCGGGGGGAGGTCCGGCAGCGTGCCTCGCGGGAAGCGCAGCACGGACGGGCCTTCTGCCTGGAGCGCGGTGGCGAGCATGGGCGCCAGGTCGTCCCCCACCATCGGGGCCCACTGCGTGAGGCCCGGCAGCGGCCGGAGGAAGGACACGTCGTAGGCGCCCTGGTGCGTGGCGCCGTCCGCGCCCACCAGCCCCGCCCGGTCCACCGCGAAGACGACGTGCAGTCCGGGCAGGCACACGTCGTGGACGATCTGGTCGTACGCGCGCTGGAGGAAGGTGGAGTAGATGACGCACACGGGCTTCGCGCCCGCCGCGGCCAGCCCCGCGCAGAACGTCACCGCGTGCTGCTCCGCGATGCCCACGTCATGCACGCGGTCCGGGAAGCGCGCCTTCAAGCCCGTGAGCGCGCTGCCCTCCAGCATCGCGGGCGTCACGGCCACCACGCGCGGATCGCGCTCCAGCGCGTCGCCCAGCACCTGAGCGAAGGCCTCGCTGTACGTGGGCCGCCCGCCGCGCGAGCGCACCAGCTTGCCGTCGCGCCACTCGTAGGGCCCCATCGCGTGGCCGCGCGTCTGCTCGTCGGCCTCCGCGGGCGGAAAGCCGCGCCCCTTCTTCGTCAGCGCGTGCACCACCACCGGACGCGATGACGCCTTCGCCTCGCGCAGCGCCCTCGTGAGCGCGCCCAGGTCGTGCCCGTCCACCGGGCCCAGGTAGGTGAAGCCCAGCGATTCGAAGAAGGCACGGGCGCTGCGCGTACGCAGCAGCGCGGGGATGGCGCCCACGTTCGCGCTGATGGACATCTGGTTGTCGTTGAGCACCACCACGAGCGGCAGCGGGCTGCCCCCCGCGTTGTTGAGGCCCTCGAAGCTCAGGCCTCCGGTGAGCGAGCCGTCGCCCACGACGGCCACCACGTGCCCCGAGTGTCCCAGCTGCCTGCGGCCCGACAGCAGGCCCAGCGCCGCGGAGATGGCCGTGCACGCATGCCCCGCCGCCAGTGCGTCGTGAGGGCTTTCGCGCGGATCCAGGAACGGCGCGATGCCGTCCGCCTGCCGCAGCGTGTGCATCCGGTCCCGCCGGCCGGTGAGCAGCTTGTGCGCGTACGCCTGGTGGCCCACGTCGAAGAGCAGCGCGTCCTGCGGCGTGTGGAAGACGCGGTGCAGGGCGACAATCAGCTCCACCGCCCCCAGCGACGCGCCCAGGTGCCCGCCCACGCGGCCGCACGTGGTGATGATGGCCTCGCGCAGCGCCTCGCACAGGCCGGGCAGCGCGTCCTCGGGGAGCGCGCGGACGTCCGAGGGAGACGCCACGCCAGACAGCACGTCCGCCATCAGGACTTCCGCTCCACCGAGTAGCGCGCCAGCGCCGCCAGCGGACCGTCCGCGCCCTCCAGCGGGCGCACCGCCGCCTCCGCCCGGGCCACCAGCTCCCCGGCCATGCGGCGCGACTCCTCCAGCCCCACCACCGCCGGGAAGGTGTAGCGCCCGGCCTCCGCGTCCGCGCCCACCGGCTTGCCCATGGCCTCCGCGCTGGAGGTCACGTCCAGCACGTCGTCGGCGATCTGGAAGGCCAGGCCCACCGCCTCGCCGTACGTCACCGCGCTCGCGAGCGCCGCCGCGTCGCCTCCGGCCGCCAGCACGCCCATCCGGCACGCGGCCAGGATGAGCGCGCCCGTCTTCAGCCGGTGCAGCCGCAAGAGGTAGTCCAGCGTCGCGGGCCGGTCCTCCGCGATGTCCAGCACCTGCCCGCCCACCATCCCGGACGACCCGGCCGCGCGCGCCAGCTCCGCGCACAACAGGCCGCGCACCGGCTCCGGCCCGGAGGCCAGCACGTTGAAGGCCTCCGTGAGCAGCCCGTCCCCGGCCAGGAGCGCCGTGGGCTCGCCGTAGACCTTGTGGTTCGTGGGGACGCCCCGGCGCAGGTCGTCGTTGTCCAGGGCGGGCAGGTCGTCATGCACCAGCGAATACGTGTGCACGTACTCCAGCGCGCACGCCGCATCCAGGACGACGGCGCTGTCGGTGCTGGCCTTCGCCACCGCGTCCGCGAAGGCCAGGCACAGCACCGGACGCAGCCGCTTGCCCCCCGCGAGCAGCGAGTAGCGCATGGACTCCGCCAGCCGGGGCGGCGTGCCCGCGGGGCCCAGGCGCTCCGCGCGTTCGAGCAGGAGGGCCTCCACCCGCGCCTGGTGCGTGCGCATGAACGGTTCCAGGTTGAAAGCGGCCATCTGCGTCAGGGCTCCTTCGCCACGTCGGCGGGGATGAGTTGGCGGATGCGCTTCACGAGCGCGTCCAGCTCCAGCGGCTTCACGAAGTAGTCGGCCGCGCCGACCTCCATGCCGCGCCGCTTGTCCTCCGGGTCCCCTCGCCCGCTGATGAAGATGATGGGGATGTCCCGGAACTGCTTGTTCTGCTTCACGGCCTGGCACAGCTCGAAGCCGTTGATCCAGGACATGTTCACGTCCAGGAGGATGGCGTGCGGCCGGTGCAGCTCCAGCGACGCGACGAGCCGCAGGCCATTGGCGGCGGACATGACCTCGAACCCCTCGGCCCCCAGGGCCTCGGCGAGCAGCTCACGCGTGTCGCGGTCGTCATCGACAATCGTAATCTTCGGCTTCGACATGCCCGGCCTCCGCCCTTCCCCTGATGATGCCTAGAACGGGACATCATCCTCCGGCGGCGGACGCGCCTGCGCGGCCGTCCGGGGGGCTGCCTGGGGAGCGGGCCGGGCCGCCACCGCCAGGGGCGCCACGACGTCCTGGCCGTCCTCGTCCACCAACAGCTGCTCGATGCGCTGCTCGGCCTCCGTGAGCAGCTTCTCGCCCCGGCGGACGAGGCGGATGCCGTCCTCGAACGCCTTGAGGGACTCTTCCAACGACAGGTCGCCGCTTTCCAGCCGCGCCACTGTCTCTTCCAGGCGCGACACCACGTCCCCGTACTGCTCCGGGGCGGGCTCCACCTTGGGGTTCTTGTCCGACTTCGCCACGGCCATCCACCTCCCCGAGCGGGGCGCGGAATGTAGAGGGTGGCCCGCTAGCAGTCCACCGGGCCTTTCAGGCTGGTAACGGTCGCTTCGATTTCTTCACACCCACCCAGGGTTTTCGCCCCGTGGGCCGCCAGCTTGATGCCCAGCACGTCCCCCACCGCCACGTCCGCCATGGAGCGCACCACCACGCCGTCCCGCTGGCGGAACGTCACCGCGTAGCCGCGCGACATCACCTTCAGGGGGCTCAGGGCGTCCAGCCGGCCTCCCAACCGCCCGAAGTGCGTCTGCGCGGACGCCAGCATGCCCCGCTGCAGCTCCAGGAGCCGCGCCCGGGCCTGGGCCACCTTCGCCCGCTCGGCGGCCACCCGCGCCGTGGGGGATTGCCGCTCCAGCCCCAGGCGCGCGTCCGCCAGCGCGCCCCGCCGCCGGGACACGCCCGCGCGCGCGGCCTCCGACAGGCGCATGGCCAGCTTCAACAGGTGCGCCCGCTGCTCCGACAGCCGCGTCTGGGGCCGCGCCCGCTGCAGCCGTTCTTGGAGCGCGCGCAGCCGCTCCCGGTGCTCGCGCGTGCGGGGGCGCAGCACGCGCATCATCGCCTCCACCTGTTCGGACAGGTGCAGGCGCTGGTGGTTCACCTCGCGGCGCGGGTCCGGCAGGCGCGCGCGCAGCTGGCCCTGGCGCTCGCGCAGCTCCAGCACCCGGCGCTCCATGGCCCGGCGCAGCCGGCCGGACTGCGTGGCCAGCGTCAGCTCCAGGTCCGCCAGCACCGGCGCCAGCCGCTCCGCCGCCGCGCTGGGCGTGGGCGCGCGCAGGTCCGCGACGAAGTCGGAGATGGTGAAGTCAATCTCGTGGCCAATCGCGGACACCACCGGCACCGGCGAGGCGAAGATGGCGCGCGCCACCCGCTCCTCGTTGAACGTCCAGAGGTCCTCCACGGAGCCTCCGCCGCGCGTCACCACGATGACGTCCACGTCCGTGCGGCCCAGCCGCTCGATGGCCCGCGCCACGTCCTCCGCGGAGCCCTCGCCCTGCACGCGCGCGTCCGCCAGCAGCACGCCCAGCCGGGGGTTGCGCGAGTGCAGCACGCGCAGGAAGTCCTGGAGCGCCGCGCCGGTGCGGCTGGTCACGACGCCGATGCGCCGGGGCAGGAACGGCACGGGCCGGGGCGCCCGGATGCGCCGGTCGCCAATGAGCCCCTCCGCCGCCAGGCGCTGCTTGAGCTGCTCGAACGCGAGCGCCAGCGCGCCCTCGCCCACCGGCTCCAGCCGGGACACGATGAGGCTGTAGCGGCCCTGCGGCTCGTACAGGTCCACGCTGCCTTCGGCCAGGACCTCCATGCCGTCGCGCAGCGCGAAGCGGATGCGGCTGGCCATGGACGCCCACACCTTCGCGTCGATGGAGGCGTCCGAGTCCTTGAGCGTGAAGTACCAGTGGCCGCGCGCGTTGGCGCCCCGGAAGCTGGACACCTCGCCGCGCACCAGCACGCGCGGGAAGCGCGACTCCACCGTCTGTTTTATCTGCCGGGTCAGCTCGCCCACCGACAGCAC
>NZ_RAWL01000547.1:0-4819 GCF_003668885.1 Corallococcus sp. AB049A
CGCCCACCCAGGACCCATGCGTCCCGTTGAGGCAAAGGGTAGGGGGCGCCCCCGGCGGAAATCGCCCAATCCAGATGCAGGCCCGGGAGCGCGCGCTCCAGGCCGTGGATGATGGCCAGAGGGCGGTTGTCATTGCCTACGAGCGCGGGCGCGTAGGCCATCATGACCAGGTCATTCCTCTGCTTCGTCATCCCTGCGTCAGACCTACGAGCAGGAGCGCGGCGACGCCGAAGATGCGCATGACAGCTTCTACGGCAGCGACCAGTTCATCTGGAACCGGTGCGTGCCGTTGGGCGCGCTGTCCAGCCAGCCGGTGATGCTGTCGCTCTTCGCGAGCAGGGGACCCAGTTCCGTGCTCGCGCCGAAGAACGCGGCCAGGCGTTCGTCGCCCATCACGTCCATCAGCGACACCTGGGACAGGCCTCGCGCGACCTTCTTCGGATCCATCGTGAACTCCACCGCGCGCTTCAGCGGGCCGCCCTTCTCCGGCAGCGACGCGAGCATCGTCTGCGTCACCGTGGAGTCGTTGCCGAACACCAGCTGCTTGCCCTTCTGCCGCACGTAGACGCTGCCGCCCTTCGCCTCCAGCGCGTAGCCGTCCTCCAGCGCCTTCGCGCCAGGGAACTTCGCCAGCGGGGCCAGCGCCGCCTTCACCGCCGCCGCGTCCGTCACCTCCGCCGCCAGCGCCTGCTTCGCCGCGAAGAAGCGCACCTCCGGCTTGCGCAGCGACCCCCTCACCGCGACTGAATCCACCCCGAACAACACCTGCCCCGTCAGCTGCTTCGCCAGCGCGTCCGTCACCGCCTTCACGTCCGCCGCCGGGCACGCGGGACACACCGTGCGCACCGCGTCCGCCACGGACTCCACCGCCTGCGCCACGCCCGTCGGCGCCACCTGCGCCCGCGCGAAGAGCAGGCCCGCGGGCGTCATGGCGCCATAGGGACTGGTGCCCTTGGCCTGGAAGGGCGGCAGGGGCAGCTTCGCCGCCGTGCCCTCCACCTTCAGCCCTGTCGCCGTGCCGTCCAGCGCCAGCACGCCGTCCTTCGTGGACACGTACAGCGCGCCCGGCACCGTGGCCATCCTCGCGTCCGCGGCCGGCGCCTTCTGCGCCACCAGCTTCGCGGCCTCCTTGCGGAGCGCGTCGTCCGAGTCCGTGCTCAGGAAGGCGCACGCCTCCTGCCCCTTGAGCACGTAGCCCCCGAAGCCTCCCGTCGCGCTGGGCGCTCTCAGCGTCGTCACGCCCTTCACCGTGCCCGCCTTCACGTCGCCGTTGCGCGCGAGCACGTTCGCCGTGGCCTCCTGGAACACCTTCACGTCCTTCACCCGCGTGCACGCGATGCGGCCGTCCTGCCGCATGGACACGGACAGCGGGCCCGTCACGTCGATGCCCATCGCCTCCATCGCCTCCGGCTTCCCCAGGTCCAGGGGCAGGATGGGGTGCAGCTCGCCGCGCCACGCCTCCGGGTTCAACATCTGCGAGGACGCCCCCGCCCGCGTGAAGAACGCGTTCAACCCCTGGACCTGGTCCAGCCGAGGGATGTGGAGAACGGTCACTGTCGAAGCGGCGACGCGAGGCGCGGGTGCGGCCGCCAGCGTGGCGGCAAGGGCGAGGGCGAGCATGCCCCCACCTGAAAGCGCTCCACCGCCCCTGTCAAGGCACTCCCACCCGGGACGCCCACCACCAACGTCCGGACGCCTACGCCGGCAGGCGCCCCGTGTGGGCCCAGTCCATCATCCGCTCCGCCAGCTCCTCCGCGTCGCGGCGCAGGCAGGCCAGCTGCAGCACCTCGTCGTCCGTGCGCGCCAGCGCCATGCGCACCCGCAGGCCGTCCACGAACCGCAGCACCTGCCCGATGCTCAGCGACGCCGGGTCCTCCAGCGACGCCGCGAACCCCGCCACCTCCGCCTCCGCCGCGCAGCCCTCCGCCAGCAGCGCCGCCACCAGCGCGGACCGCGACACCCGGTGCTCGCGCGCCCGCGGGTCGTGGAGCGGGCCCTGACGCCGCGCGTCCCACCGCGCGCCTGGGCCTGGACCCGGGGCCGCCACCGGCGCTGGCTCGACCTGCGTCCGCGATTCCATCGCTCGCATCATTCGTGCCCCCTCTTCCAGCGCGTCCGGAGTCCTTCCACGGGCGTGACCGGCGGCCTTCCTCCCGCCCCTGGGCAGGGCTCGTGGATGGATGGCTTTCCGGAATAGACGCCTTCCGCCGGTTTTCTTGTCCGCCTCGAGGGAAACCTGGCTCGTCATGCGGACACCCTCCTGCAGGTGGGAATGCCTCTGCCGGGAGTCCCGGTGTCTTCCTGCTTTGAGTGATTGTCGCGAGGCGGCACGCGTGGCTCGCGACTTCGGTGCGGGGGCGGATGTTCAGCGTGGAACAGTGCGTCACCCTGGGGACGGATTGGGTGGACCCCGGATTTCCCGCATTGTTCGGTGTCCGGGTTCCGGCGGACGAGGTTGTCGGCCGCGTTTTTGCCGGGACCGTCACGGCCTTCCGGGGGGAAGCCATGCCGAACCTGCTCGACCTGCCACGTCAGGCGTTGATGGACCTGCGCTCGCGTCTCAGCCACCTGCCGCTCGTGTCCCAACTGCACCGCCGGCACGCGCCCAACAGCCTGGCCCTGTCCAGTCCCACCCCGCAGGACTCCATGCTGGCGGACCCGCAGCGCGTGGAGGTGTGGCGCCGCGCGGTGGAGCGCTACGTGCGCCCCAACCAGGTGGTGGTGGACGTGAAGGCCGGCACCGGCCTGCGCACCTTCCTGGCCGCGCACCAGCACCCGCGCAAGCTGTACGCGGTGGATGACTCGCGGCTTCTGGACACCACGCAGTGGGTGGCCCGCCGCAACGGCCTGGACCGCATCGACTTCGTGCGCGAGCCCACCTGGCACTTCCAGCCGCAGGAGAAGGCGGACGTGCTGCTGCATGAGTTGCTGGGAGATGCGCTGCTCGACGCGGGGCTCGTTCCCCGGATGCTGGACTTGCGCTCGCGGCTGCTCAAGCCCGGCGGCCGCATCCTCCCCAACCGCTTCGAGGTCTTCGTGGAGCCCGTGCAATTGCGCGAGGAGGCGTGCGTCCCGTTCATCTGGACGCAGCACCTGCCGCACGTGGACTTCCGCTGCCTCCAGTCGCTGCGCGAGGCGATGAGCCCGTCGTACTTCACGCGGCTGGTGCGCTCGTACGAGGTGGACCACCTGCTGTGCGAGCCGGAGCCCGCGTTCGGCTTCGACCTGGAGACGATGCGCGCGGAGGGGCTGCCCTCGCGCGTGCGCATCCAGCGGCCGGTGGAGGAGGACGGGCGGGTGGACGGCTTCTGCCTCTTCTACAAGGTCGCCTTCGACGCGGAGCTGGCCTTCGACGTGTCCCCGATGCGCGAGCGCAACACCACGGCCATGACGCTGTTGCGCGTGGAGCCGCGCGAGTTCAGCCGCTACGACACGCTGGAGTTCGAGCTGGAGCTGCCCAACCCGTCCGACCCGCGCACCTGGCGGTGGCAGTTCACCTGACGGCAGTGACGGGGCCTGGAGTGACGCCCGGTGGACAGCCATCCTGCCGCCGGGTGTCGCCGTGGGTGGGCGCACTGCCTAGCTTGCACTTGCGCATGCGACCGTTCCGACTGCTCGTCCTGCTTCTCGTCTCCGGCTTCTCGCTACCCGCCGCGGCCCAGGCGCCTCGCACCGTGGCGGGCGTGTGTGGCCGCACCAACTGGGTCTGTGTGTCGGAGTGCATCGACGCGGAGTGCGTAGACCAGTGCATGCGCGAGGGCTGCGAGGACGCGCTCAAGCGGCTGAAGGCCTGCACCAGCAAGGCGGCCTGCGCGCCGGATGACTCCGCGTGCGCGGCGAAGTCGTGCGGCCTCACCTGCGAGAAGTCCTTCGAGCCCGCGCCCAAGAGCCCGGAGAAGCTGGTGACCAATCCCTGCGAGGGCGACAAGGCCCCCAGGGGCACGGCGGTCCCCAAGGAGCTGGTGGGCACGTGGGTGCTGTCCGCGGCGAGCATCCCGGACACGGAGGATGGCAAGGAGGAGCGCATCGACGTGCAGCCCCGGTCCGACTACGCGCGGTCGCTGCAGGTGACGCCGGACGGGTGCTTCGTGATGCGCACGAAGCTGGATGACGCGACGCTCGGGCGCGGCAGCACGCTGGATGTGCGCGCGTGGGGCCGGCTGGAGGCATCGGAAGCGAAGGACAAGAAGCACCTGGCGCTGCGCACGCAGGACGGCCAGGCGGTGGGCCCGGTGTGCGGCAAGCCGCGCGTGGTGCCGCTGTCCAAGGGGCGCTTCAAGGGCGGCGAGTTCACATATGTGATTGAGGAGAAGGACTCGCTCATCCTCACGGTGCCGGGCCCCACCCGGCAGACGTTCCAGTTCGAGCGCGAGAAGCAGGAGGCGCCGGAGCCGCCACCCAAACCCTGAGGAGGACCTTGCCCCCGAGCGGGCGCACGGGTGAGAAGGACGCCATGGCAGGTCGCGAGCGGATGGCGAGCATTGACGCGGCGTGGCTCCAGATGGAGGAGCCCGCGAACCTGATGATGATCACCGCGGTGCTGTGGTTCGACGGCGCCGTGGACCTGGAGCGCCTGCGCGCGGTGGTGCACGAGCGGCTGGTGGAGCGCTACCCGCGCTTCCGGCAGCGGGTGGTGCCCGGGCCGCTGGGCACGCTGTCCTGGGAGGACGCGCCGGACTTCGAGCTGGACGAACACCTGTCCACGCTGCGCGTGCCGGAGTCCGCGGGGCACGCGGGGCTGGAGGCGCTCGTCGGGGACTGGCTGGGCGTGCCGCTGGAGCGCTCGCGTCCGCTGTGGCACTTCCACCTCGTGCGGGGC
>NZ_RAWL01000548.1:0-4770 GCF_003668885.1 Corallococcus sp. AB049A
GGACGGCCCTGTCCGCCCGCCGCCCCGCTCACCAGCCATCCCCGTCGACGGCGTTTCCCACCCAGGGAGGTTCTGTGATGACCTGTCGCGATGGGATTAGTCAGTTTAATAGCCCAATCCTCGACCATACAAAATTGCCGGAGTTTTCCGCCCGGCGTTGACTCATACAGGGGGTCCTATCGCATAACGGCCCGCGTCCAGACAGGAGTGCGGGAATGAACAGCCATTGGTCAAAGCCGTTGCAGCAATGGGTGGTTTTGACACTCGCCGTGGTGTTGGGTGGTTGTGATTTCGGTCTCGGGAACAAGCCCGACGTTCCGCCTTCGCCCCCCTCCGCGCCCCAGCAGGTGGTCGCGCAGGCGGGGGATGCCTCCGCGCTGGTGACGTGGACCGTGCCCGCGAACGATGGCGGCAGCCCTGTGCTGTACTACGTCGTGAGCTGCGTCCCGGATTGCGGCGGCCAGTTGGTGAAGGCACCTGACACGCAGACCCTGGTGCGAGGCCTGACCAACGGCTTGACGTACACCTTCAGGGTCTCGGCGGTGAGCGCGCTGGGCGAAGGTCCGGCCTCCGTGGAGACGGAGCTGATGACGCCGCAGGCGGGCTTGCGCATCCCGAATCCCACGGTGCCAGGGAGACTGCGCTCGGTGGTGCCCACGGCGGGCAATGCTCAGGCGTTCGTCAGCTGGGTGGCGCCCGCGAGCTTCGGCGGCCGGCCGCTGTCGTACATCAAGGTGACGGCGGAGCCCGGGGGCATCACGAAGACGGTGACCGCGCCGGCGTCGGGCATCCTCATCGAGGGACTCACCAACGGCACCGCCTACACCTTCACCCTTGTCGCAGCCAATGAGGTGGGTGAAGGGCCTTCTGTGCGCACCTCAACGCCAGTGACGCCGCGTCCTGGCGGGGCCCCGACGAACTGGGTGATGGGCTACTGGGTGGGCTACGCGCATGGCCTGTACCCCCCGGAGTCGGTGGACATGTCATTGCTGACGCATGTGGTGGTGGGCCGCATCATCCCGAAGATTGACGGCACGCTGAAACCCATCGCCTTTGACTACAGCGAGATTGAAGGCCCCAAGGCTGCGAAGGTCCTGGCGCGGCGGGCCCACGAAGCCGGCAAGAAGGCGCTGCTGATGCTGGGCGGCGAGGGCGAGCACGCAGGCTTCAAAGGCGCGACGGAGACACTCGAGAAGCGCCGCAACTTCGTGAAGAGGCTCATCGAGGTCATGCACGAGCTGGAGTTCGACGGCATCGACGTGGACTGGGAGCCCATCGAGCTAAACAAGGGGGACGGCCCGCCGCTGCTGGCGTTGCTGGACGAGCTGCGCGCCGCGGACGAGAAGATCCTCATCACGGTGCCCGTGGGCTGGGTGAACGCCAACTTCCCGCTGAACGCGGAGGAAGCGGAGTTTCACCGGCAGCTCGCGGCCCGCGTCGACCAGATGAACATCATGGCCTACAAGATGAGCGGCAACTGGCCTCAGTGGGACAGCTGGCATTCCAGCGCGTTGTTTGGCGAGGGCGGAGGCCACCCCACCTCCGTCTCCAGCTCGGTGCAGGCCTTCATCAACGCGGGCGTCCCTCCGCAGCGAATGGGCGTGGGGATTGGCTTCTTCGGCTCCTGCTGGAAGTGCGTCACGCAGCCGCGTCAGCCGCTGGACGATTTCAAGGAGTGCAAGCCGATTGAGGAGAAGAGCGACAACGCGATGAGCTACTTCAACATCATGTCGCTCTACATCGATAAGGACTACGACGGCTTGCACTGGGACGAGGAAGCCAAGGTGCCCTACCTCAGCTACCCCAATGCCTTCGGCCCGCAGGCGTGCAACTACATCTCCTACGAGAACGTCGCCTCCATCTCGGAGAAGGGCCGCTGGGCGCGGGAGAAGGGCCTGGGTGGCGCCATCATCTGGACCATCAACCAGGGCCACTTCCCCAACGCCCCGATGGGTGAGAGGGATCCGCTGCTGAAGGCCACGCACTCGGCCTTCCTGAAGCCCTAGATGTAGCGGGCCTCGAAGAGCTGCCGCAGCGCCGGTTCGGTGCGCAGCAGCTCCAGCGTGAGGGCGGCGTGGTTGGGGACGTAGCCATTGCCCACGAGCATGGTGACGTCCTTGCCCACGCCCTCCGCGCCCAGGGCCGCCGTGGTGAAGCTGGTGGCCATGGAGAAGAAGATGACCGTGCCGCCGTCCTTCACGGACAACAGCGACGCCATCTCCGTGTTGCCCACGCTGGCGCAGTTGACCACCAGGTCGCAGAGCTGACCGCCCGTTGCCTTCTGCACCGCCTCCATCACGTCCACGCCCTGGGTGGCGTCCACCTTCAGGGCCTCGTCGCACAGGCCGATGGCGGACAGCGCGTCCAGCGCCTTCTGGGAGATGTCCAGGGCCAGCAGCTTGCCGCGGCTCTCCAGGCTGCGGCGGGCCTGCGCCAGGCACAGCGCGCCGCTCTTGCCCGCGCCCAGCACCGCCACCGTCATGCCCGGGCGCACGTGGCGCGCCACCAGCGCGGGCGCGCCGCACACGTCCAGGGCCGCCAGGGCCAGCGTGTCCGGCATGTCCGAAGGCAACTTCGCGTAGATGCCGCTGGCGAAGAGCAGCGCGTGGCCGCGGATGTCCACGCGGTCGATGTCCGCGTGCACCGCCTTCACCTCTTCGATGACGAGCGGCGTGAGCGTCAGGCTCACCAGCGTGGCGATGCGGTCCCCCGGCTTGAGCACGCCGTTGGCGGGGTGCTTCAAGCCCAGCTCCTTCACGCGGCCAATGAGCATGCCGCCGGAGCCGGTGACGGGGTTCTGCATCTTGCCGCGCTCCCGGACGATGTCCTGGATGCGGGACGCGATGCGCGCGGGGTCTCCGCCCACGTCGTCCTTGATCTGCTTGAAGGACGCGGCGTCGATGTTGAGGCTCTCCACGTCGATGAGCAGCTCCGCCTCGCGGCACGGCAGCGAGGGGTCCAGCTTGCGAGCGCGCTGCGGCAGCACGCCCTTCTCTCCGACGACGCGCGACAGTCCGTAGGTATCCATGGCGTCCCCCTTATCAGTCCCGCGCCAGCAGCGGCACCAGCACCGACAGCGACCGCTCGAAGCGGTACGACACGCCGGAGTGCCCGTCCTCGAACTCCTCGTGCGCCACGTCCACGCCGCCGGCCTTCAGGTCGTCCGCCACCATGCGCGTGCCCCAGCGCAGGTTGAACTCGTCGCGCGTGCCGGCGTCCAGGTAGACCGTCTTGAGCTTGCGGAACGAGTCCATGAACTTGGGCACGAAGCGCACGGGGTCGTGCACCAGCCACCGGTTCCACACGTCCAGGCGCAGCTTCGCGTTGTGCTGCTCGAAGGGCAGCTCCAGGTTGAGCGGCTCGCCCTTCTTGGGTGAGTAGGCCGCCGCCATGGCCAGGATGTTGATGACCGGGAAGTCGTCGCCGCGCACCTTGGTGGCGCTCGCGCGCTGGCGCAGGTCCGTCACCCACGCCTCCACGCCGCCGGCCTTCATCAGCGCGGTGGCGGCCTTGGGCAGGTCCGGCAGGTACGAATATTCGAAGTAGGAATCCGGCGCGTGCGCGCCCACCAGGGAGAACACTTCCGGGTGGTAGCGGCCCATCACCAGCGCGCCGTAGCCGCCGGAGCTGTGGCCCACCACCGCGCGGGACGCGGCCTTGGGCAGCGTGCGGAAGGTCTTGTCCACGAACCCGACGACGTCCTTGATCAGGTAGTCGCGGTAGCGGCCAATGGCGTCGCTGTTCACCCACTGGCTGCCGCCCAGCTTCGTCCACGCGTCCGGGAACACGCCGATGACGGGCGGGATGGCGCCCTGCTCGATGAGCGCGTCCAGGCGCTCCGGCACGGTGGGCGAGAAGCCGGACGCGTTGGTCCACGAGCCGCCGCCGTTGCCGAAGGCGTGCAGGAAGTAGACGACGGCGTAGCGCTGCGTGCCCGCCGCGTAGCCCGGCGGCAGGTACACGGTGAGCCGGCGGCGGGCCGGATCTCCCAGTGGGTTGTTCTCCAGCGCGGGGGAATGCACTTCACGCGTCTCGAGCACGCCCTTCATCGTTCCCTCTCCTGGTCGCGGTGCGCCGCGCGCTCTAGGCGCTGGAGCCCGGGTGCTTGCCGAACAGCTTCATCACCTG
The DNA here is from genome assembly GCF_003668885.1 of Corallococcus sp. AB049A. Lineage (NCBI taxonomy): Bacteria > Pseudomonadati > Myxococcota > Myxococcia > Myxococcales > Myxococcaceae > Corallococcus > Corallococcus sp. AB049A. The sequence continues at coordinate 4,129 of NZ_RAWL01000548.1, forward strand.
CTGCAGGTCCTCCCACGCCTTGCGCTTCTCCGCGCTGTTGCGCAGGAGGTACGCGGGGTGGAAGGTGGGCATGAGCTGGATGCCCTCGTATTCGCGCCACTGGCCCCGCATGCGGGTGATGGGGGTGGCGTCCCGGAGCAGCGTCTGCGCCGCGAACTTGCCCAGCGCGACGATGACCTTCGGCTGGATGGCGAGCAGCTGCGAGCGCAGGAAGGGTTCGCACGCGGCGATCTCATCCGGCTCCGGGTTGCGGTTGCCGGGCGGGCGGCACTTCACGACGTTGGCGATGTAGACGTCGTTGCGGCTGAAGCCCATGGCGCCGATCATCTTGGTGAGCAGGTCCCCGGCGGGGCCCACGAAGGGCACGCCCTGGAGGTCCTCGTTCTCACCGGGGCCCTCGCCCACGAACACCAGGTCCGCGCGAGGGTTGCCGGAGCCGAACACGATGTTCTTGCGGCTCGTGCACAGCTTGCAGCGGCGGCAGTCGCCCAGCTCGCGGCGGATCTGATCCAGCGTGGGGCGCTCGCCCTCCACGACGCCGGGCAGCGCGCCGTTGTAGCGGGGCGTGGACTTCGGCACGTCCAGGAGCATGGCTGGAGCCGGCGCCGACGCGGCCAGGGGGGCGCGGGGTGCGGCCTGTCT
>NZ_RAWL01000549.1:0-4759 GCF_003668885.1 Corallococcus sp. AB049A
GGTAGGAACCGGGAGGAAGCGGGCTCATGCGGAGTGGGGGCGGGCGTTGAGTTGCTGGACGAGGTCGGCGATGACGAGCGACACCATGGCCTCCAGCACCGGGACGGCGCGGGGCATGATGCACGGGTCGTGACGGCCGCCCTTGGCGTGATCCGCGAGCGTCGCGGGGGGCTTGAAGTAGGCGCGCACCTGCATGGGCTCACCGTTGGCGAGCCCACCCTGGATGCCGCCGTACGCGTCCTTCACGGAATGGAACTTCGTGCCGGGCTGGCCAATGCGCTGGAGCAGATCCGGCGGACCCCACATGACGCCGGTGACGGCGCCAATGCTGCCCAGCGCCTGCGCGATGAGCGCCTTCAGCTTGCCGAAGATGGGCTCGCCCAGGCCCACGGGCAGGCCCTCCACGCGCACGTCGATGGAGCCGCCCAGGCTGTCCCCGGCCTCCTTCGCGGCGAGGATTTGCCGGGCCATCTCTTCACGGACGGCTTCATCCGGGCAGCGGGTGGGGTGCGCGTCCACCATGGCGCGGGTGAGGCCCGGCGCCGGAACGGGAGCGACCAACTCACCCACCTGGGACACGTAGGCGACGGTGCTGATGGAGGGCAGGTCGCGCGCGAGGTACGCCTCCGCGATGGCGCCGCCGATGACGCGGCAGAGCGTCTCACGTCCGCTGGTGCGGCCGCCGCCCCGGTGGTCGCGGTGCTTGTAACGCTCGCGCCACACCGCGTCCGCGTGGCCCGGCCGGTCCACGCTGGCCAGCTGGTTGTAGTCCTGCGAGCGCTGGTTCGCGTTGCGCACGATGGCCGCGATGGGCGTGCCCAGCGTCTTGTCCTGGAAGACGCCGGACAGGATTTCAACGGTGTCGGGCTCGTTGCGCGGGGTCACCAGGGCGGACTGCCCGGGACGCCGGCGATCCAGCGCTGCCTGGATCATCTCGCGCGTGAGCGGAACACCCGCGGGGCAGCCATCGATGACGGAGCCCAGCGCGGGACCGTGGCTTTCGCCGAAGGTCGTCAACCGGAAGAGGGTGCCGAAGGTATTCATGTCGCCGTTTCCCAGAGTTGTCGCTGCCGCCGGGCCTGGGCGACGAACCACGCCGCACCTAGCAGGAGAGGGGTGCCCCCGCGGCGAACGATCTCCGCGGCGACGCGCCGGCCGGGCGCACCGTATGCGATCACCGCCACGCGTGCCCCCTGGAATCGCAGGTTTTCGGGGGGAGCCACGCGGTCCGGCCACGTCCAGACCCAATCCCCGGACAGCGGTGCGTGAATCTCCGCGCGCTTGACGACCCGCAGGGCGAATCGCTGTTCAGCGGCCACCAACCGCAGCGCCTGCGTGGAGCCGCCGTCGCCCAGCACCGCGACGTCCTTCGAGCCCAGCCGCTCCAGCACCGCGCGGGCCCCTTCCGTGTCGGTGTTGAACGACTCCCACCGCGAGCCCCGGCGCACCAGCGTGTTGATGGCGTCCAGCTGGGAGCCCGTGTGCTTCGCGAGCCGCATCTTGAACGGGCTCGTCACCGCGAAGCCCGCGTAGTGCGGCAGCAGCGCGTCCACCACCGCCTCCACCGGCGCGTCCTCCGCCAGGTCGATGCGATCGAACGGCTGACGGTGGATGCGCGGCGAGCGCGAGTGCGGAATCGCCGTGCCCAGGATGCCCAGGCGCAGGGCGTGCGGATCCTTCGCCTTGCGGTGCTCGCGCACCACGTCGTCCAGCAGGCGCTGTCCCGGAGCCGCCGTCCACGGGCCGCCCATGGCCACGTACTCCAGGCCGTTCCTGCGTGAGAGCACCGCGCGCGCCGGGATGGCGACAGGGCCCATGCCCAGCACGGTGACGCGCTCGGCGCCGAAGCGCTGGGACAACGCGGCCTGGGTCTGGAGCAGCACGTCCAGATGCGCGGGCCCGTCCATGGGCTCCACGTGCTTCACCAGCGCATCCGGCGGAATGGGCCGGGACCAGCGCCGCATGGCCTCCGCCGTCGTGAGCGGACCTTCCGCGTGGTGCGACGCGAGCAGCTTGCCAGGCGGCGCGTCCATGTCCTGCGCTCGCTCCACGTCGCGGTCCACGCGCCACGCGGCCTGGACCCACGGCGCGGGCAGCGGCTTGCCTCGCTCGGAGACGAGCAGCGGCATCACGCGCGCGAGCGCATCGGGATCGACGTCGCCGGGTGCGTGCAGATCGGTCCGCACCTCGATGACGTCCGCGCCCCGCTTGAGTCCGTCACGCGCGAAGGCGATGGCGTCCGCGCCGGTGAGGGTGGGGGGCAGGGTGATGATGCGCCGGGTGGCCATCAGGCGGGCTCCTGGGCAAGACAGCCCCGGAGGAAGTCCGCCAGGGAGATGGTGGGGACGCGGGCGTGCAGCGCCTCGCGTTCATGGAACAGCGAGTGGAGCTCCTCCTCCAGCGACACGTCCGCGCGCAGCCGTGGGCGCGTGGTGTCCGCCATCAGCCGCTCGCGATACGTGTCGAACGTGACGGGGACGACGAGCGTGAAGTGCCCCGCGAGCGCGTCCGGATGGTGCGACAGGAAGCCGCCACCCACCGCCACCACGCTGCCTTGGGGCAGCAGGCCCAGCGTCTCGCGCTCGGCGGCGCGGAAGGTGGTGGGGGACTCCGCGACCCATGAGCGGAGCGGGCGCCCGTGCCGGCGCTCCAGCTCCGCGTCCAGGTCCAACCCGGTCCGGCCGAGCAGTTGTGAAACGAGCGGCAGCAGGCGCGTCTTGCCGGCCGCGCGGTGCCCCGCGATGACGACGGTCTGCGCGTCCGCCGGGCGGGGGCAGGGCCCCGGGGACGAGAGTGTCCCCTGGAGCGCCTGCTGGAGTCTGGGGTCTACCGACGCGACGACTTGCGAAACAAGGAGGCGCCGGGCCTCAACGGACGGTTCCGACATAGACGTAGGCGGTTCCAAACAGCAGGGGGTGGGCGGCGCGCTCACTGTAGGCGCCGGCCTGGTCCATCAGGGAGAGGAAGCGGTCACCGGCGGGGAAGGCCGCGGCGGTGCGGGGCAGGTACTGGTACGCCGCCTTGTTGCCCGTGAGCAGGCCGCCAATCGCCGGCATCACCGTCTTGCTGTAGAAGCGGAACAGCGCGCCGTACGGGCCCGTGGGCTGGCCGAACTCCAGCACCACCACGCGGCCTCCGGGGCGCACCACGCGCGCCATCTCCTGGAGGCACTTCACCGGATCATCCACGTTGCGGATGCCGAAGGAGATGGACGCCACGTCGAAGCAGTTGTCCGGCAGGGTGAGCGCCATGGCGTCCTGCACCTGGAACTCCACCTCCAGCCCCGCCTTGGCCGCCTTGGCCGGGGCGCTCTCCAGCATCTCCGGGCAGAAGTCCGTGCCCACCACGCGGCCCGTGGAGCCCACCTTGCGCTTGAACGCCAGCGCCAGGTCGCCCGTGCCGGTGGCGCAGTCCAGGACGTGGCTGCCTTCCTTCGCACCGCTGAGCTTCACCGCCGAGCGCCGCCACAGCCGGTGGATGCCCAGCGAGAGGACTTCGTTCGTCACGTCGTAGCGCGTGGCGATGGAAGAGAACATCTGACGGACTTCGGTGCTCATCGCGCCCCCGCGATCTGTGCCGGCTCCGCCGGCGTCCAAAGGTGACGGTCCACCGCGGCGAGCACGCCCGGCAGCCGTTTCATCAACGTAGCGAAATCCCCGGGCGACATCGCCTGCTGCCCGTCGCACAACGCCTGCTCCGGCCGGGGGTGGACTTCAATCAACAATCCATCCGCCCCGCAGGCCGCCGCCGCCAGTGACATGGGTGTGATGAGCGACGGGATGCCCGTGGCGTGGGACGGATCCACGATGACCGGCAGGTGCGTGCGCTCCTTCGCCCACGCCACCGCGGCCAGGTCCAGCGTGTTGCGCATCGCGGTCTCGAAGGTGCGGATGCCGCGCTCGCAGAGCATCACCTGCTCGTTGCCGCCCGCCAGGATGTACTCGGCGGCGTTGAGCCACTCCTGCACCGTGGCGGACAGCCCGCGCTTGAGCAGCACCGGCTTGCGCACCTTCCCCAGCGCGCGCAGCAGCCCGAAGTTCTGCATGTTCCGCGCGCCCACCTGGAGCACGTCCGCGTGCTCCGCCATCAGGGGCAGTTGCTCCGTCTCCATCACCTCACTGATGATGGGCAGCCCGTGACGCCGGCCCGCGTCCACCAACAGTTTCAGCCCCGGCTCTCCCATGCCCTGGAATGCGTACGGACTGGTGCGCGGCTTGAACACGCCGCCGCGCAACAGGTGCGCGCCCGCCTGCGCCACCGCGCGAGCCGCGAGCTCCAACGGCTCCGCGCCCTCCACCGCGCACGGCCCCGCCATCACCACGAAGCCGGGCCCGCCCACCTCCACGCCGCCCACCTGCACGCGCGTGCCCGCTGGACGCGACGCGCGCAGGACGCGGTGTGCGCCCGGGTCACGCCGCGCGGCTGGGTCGTCTGGTTGCTGGCCTCCCACGGCGGCTCCCTCTTCGCTGGAGTTACTGGAATTCGGGTTCCATCGAGTTCAAGCGGTTTTGAACTCCATGGTGCATGTATAGCCGAGATCGCTTAGAAGACAATCGAAGGTGATGTCACTCGCCTCCCCCGAGGTGCAGGAGAATGGCTGATGACGCCGCTCAGTCCCGCTGAGGATCCGCGATGGGTCGCCGGGATGATGCCGCTGCCCGGAGTGGATCCCCTGGCCGGCGTGGACGGACTCGGCGTTCCCTCCGTGTATTGGGAGCGGCCGGTGGCGCGCGAGGCGGTGGCGGGGTGGGGCGAGGCG
>NZ_RAWL01000054.1:0-30385 GCF_003668885.1 Corallococcus sp. AB049A
ACAGGGCGGCGACGATGACGGTCTTCATGGATGGCTCCGGGGACGACACGCCGACGCGGGATTGCATCGGTTGTTGCCATGACCCTTGAGCACCCGCCGTGCCAGTGGCTGTTTCAAGCAACTTCGCGGGGTTCTCCGGGTGGGAGCGGATTCGCCATGGGGAGAATCTCCTCAGTTGCGATTGCAACAATGGGTGCAAGCTCCCCAGGCAGGCGCACGTTGCTTTGACGGCAACCACGCTCTTCTGCAAGCTGCACCGCAACCTTCCGTTCCGAGCGCTACGCGCCGGCACATGAAGCGAGCACGGAGCCCGGGTGTCCTCGTCGTGCATGTCGCGCGGCCAGGTTGCCGGGAGAGATGGCGTATGCGGCACCTGCTGGTGGCATGGAGTGTGGCGTGGCTGGGAGTGGGATGCGCCGCGACCATTCCGCCCGAGCGCCTCCAGGCACAGGTGACGGAGACGGAGCGCTGGCAGCGCGAGTACCAGGCCGAGCGCGAGCGCACCGAAGCGCTCGCGGCGAAGCTGGCCGCGGTGGAGTCCGCGCTGGAGGAGCTGGCGCAGGAGCGCGCGGAAGCGGAACAGGCGCGCGCGGAGGCGGAGCAGGCGCGCGCGACCGCGACGGAGGAGCTGGCGCGGCTGGAGGCGGAGCGCCACACGTTGGAGGAGCACAACGCGCAGCTGCTGGCGCGGCAGCGCGAGCTGGCGGCGCTGCACGAGGAGCTGTCGGACGTCTGGTACGAGTCCGCGTTGGAGCGCGCGCGCCGTCGCACCCAGCCGCCCTTGCCGGGTGCTTCCGCCAAGGAAGCCAACGCGCCGGTGCCGTGAGTTTCATGAGGGCGCCCGCGTGGGACGCCTTCTCATTTCATGTCGTGATGACCCAAGGAGCGTGCCCGTGGCGATGAACTCGCGGACCCCCATCCGTGGCTACCGCGCGGGATTCTTCTTCGTGGTGATGCTCCTGTCGGGCGTCACCGGCTTCATGCTCTGGACGGAGGTGCGCACCGGCCATCAGGTGGACGCACTGGTGCTGGAGGCCCTGGAGCGCGCGAGCCTCATCGGCCGCATCCGCGTGGACGTGATGTCGCTGGAGTCCGCCATCGAGGCGCACGTGCGCTCCAGCGGCGACGCCGAGCGCAAGGAAGCCGACGCGGTGATGGAGGACATCCTCAACAGCATCCGCCAGTCCTCGGAGGCGTACATGCGCCACCTGCCGCCCGGGGAGAAGGAGGTCTGGCTGCGCTTCAACGGCGCGTGCCAGGGACTGGCGGATCAGGTGCGCGCGGCGGCGGTGTTCTCACGCCAGCGCGACGCGGAGCGCGCCCGGCGTCACCTGGTGGAGAGCATCCGTCCCCTGGCCGCGGAGGTGGACCAGCTGGCGGGAAAGCTGGCCACGGAGAACGCGTCCGACGCGCGCGTGCTGGTGGGAAGGCTGGGCACGCTGCGGGTGCGCAACACGGCCCTGGGCGCGGTCACCACGCTGCTGGCCATCCTGCTGTCCATGGTGGTGGGCTGGCACATCATCTCCCTGCTCAAGCGCCAGGACGCCACCATCCAGGGGCAGCTGGAGGAGCTGGGGCGGCACAATCAGGAGCTGGATGCCTTCACCCGCCGCGTGGCGCACGACTTGATGGGCCCGCTGTCCCCGCTCAAGGGCTACCTGACGCTCATCCGGCGCTCCGGCGCGGTGAAGGACCCGGGCGCGCTGGAGATGATTTCGCAGTGCGAATCCAGCGCGGTGCGCATGGGCGAGCTGATTGAAGCGCTCCTGCGCTTCTGCCGCGCGGGCACCCGGGGCGACGGGACGATGGGGGAGCTGGACACGGCGGTGAGCACGCTCCTCCTGGAGGTGAGCCAGACAGCCACGGCGCTGGGCGTGTCGCTGGAGCGCGAGCTGGAGCCGGGCGTGCTGGTGGACTGCCCGGCGCAGCTGCTCCAGGTGGTGGCGCGCAACCTCCTGTCCAACGCGGTGAAGTACACGGCGGGGCGGCCGGATCCGCGCGTGAAGGTGCGGGTGGCGACGGAGGGCGCGGACGCGGTGGTGGAGGTGACGGACAACGGGCTGGGGATGAGCGCGGCGACGCAGGCGTCGCTGTTCCAGCCGTTCTTCCGGGCCGCGGAGGTGCGGGGCATTCCGGGCCACGGCCTGGGGCTGGCCACCACCCGGCGCGTGGTGGAGGCGCACGGCGGCACGCTCACGGTGCATTCAGAAGAGGGCAAGGGCACGCGGATCCGCGTGCGCTTCGCACGAGTGGCGCGCACTCCGGCGCCGCTTGTGGTGGAGTCCGGGGCGCAGCGCGACGCCCCCTCCATCCGCAAGGCCTCATGAGCACAGCCCGAATCCTCGTCGTCGATGATGATCCTCATGCGCGGGACCTGCTGCAGCGCCTCTTGGGCGTGCTGGGCCCGGTGACGCAGGCGCCGGACCCCAAGGGCGCGGCGGAGCGGATGGGCGAGCAGTCCTTCGACCTGGTGCTCACGGACATGGCCATGCCCGACCCGGGCGACGGCCTGAAGGTGCTCCAGTTCGTGCGCTCGAACCTGCCGGACACGCCCGTGATTGTCGTGACGGCGTTCGGCAACATCGAGGGCGCGCTGGACAGCATCCAGCAGGGCGCCTTCGACTACCTGTCCAAGCCGTTCGACGTGGACGCCATCATGCGCGTGGCGAAGCGCGCGCTGGAGCAGAAGCGGCTGGTGGAGGAGAACCGCACGCTGCGCAAGCAGGTGGAGCGCACGTCGCTGGTGGGCCGCAGCCAGGCGCTGCTGGAGGTCTACAAGCAGGTGGCCCGCGCGGCGACCAGCAACGTGCCCGTGCTGATTACGGGTGAGACGGGCACGGGCAAGGAGATGGTGGCGCGGGCGCTGCATAAGCGCTCGGCGCGTTCGTCCGGGGCGTTCATCCCGGTGGACTGCGGCGCCATCACCGAGTCGCTGATGGAGAGCGAGCTGTTCGGCCACGCGAAGGGCAGCTTCACGGGGGCGTCCGGCGCGCGGCGGGGCCTGTTTGAAGAGGCCAACGGCGGCACGCTGTTCCTGGATGAGATTGGCGACGTGGGGATGAAGGTCCAGTCGCAGCTCTTGCGCGTGCTCCAGGAGGGAGAAATCCGCCGCGTGGGCGAGAGCGTCCCGGTGAAGGTGGACGTGCGGGTGCTGGCGGCGACGAACAAGGACCTGAAGGCGCGGGTGGCGGAGGGGCTGTTCCGCGAGGACCTGCTGTACCGGCTGGACGTGGTGCACCTGCACCTGCCGCCGTTGCGCGAGCGGCGCGAGGACATCCCGGCGCTGGTGGAGCACTTCGCGGCGCTGCACGCGCGGGGCGGGGTGAGGCCGGTGGTGACGGCGGACGCGATGGCGCGGCTCACGGTGTACGACTGGCCGGGCAACGTGCGGCAGCTGGAGAACGTGATGGCGCGGGCGCTCGCGCTGAACGTGACGGGCGTGCTGGGGCCGCCGGACTTCCCGGAGCCCATCGGTGACGCGCCCAAGCGGCTGATTGGGCTCGCGGGGGATCTGCCCAGCCTCGCGGAGCTGTCCAGGCGCTACGCGGCGCACGTGCTCCAGCACGTGGGCGGCAACAAGAGCGAGGCCGCGCGCCTGTTGGGCGTGGACCGCAAGACGCTCTACAAGCTCCTGGAGACGCCGGAGGCACCGGAAGGGATTCCACCCGCGGAGGGGCGGAGCTGATCCGCTTTCCGCCGTTCGTGGCAATCGCCGTTCGGAGCGCAAGCCCTGCCCACCCACGCGCTTGCTCGCGCAGGAGATCGCACCTGGGCCGACGTTGAGGATGTCAGCGGGGACCCGTAGCGTTGCGGCCTGTATGCGCCGCCGCTGGTTCCCCCTCGGACTCCCCCTGATCCTCTTCGCGTGCGCTCCGGTGGAGCCTCCCCTTCCCGTCGTCCCGGTGGACGCGGGCACCGTGGCGGCACAAGCGCCCATACCCGAGGCCGTGCCTGGGGAGTCCGCGGAGGCGCTGCGCTCCGCATGGCAGGCCACCGCGCCCGAACTGTCCGATGACGGAGGCGTCACGCACGCCACCGCGTCGGCACTGCTCGGAGGGGTGGAGGAGTCCGAGGACGCGGGCAGTGCGCTCTCCCTGTCGCTGTCCCAATCCGTCTCCATCGGCTCGAACTCCGAAGCCCTGCCCGGCGAAGAGGAGCCGCAGGTCATCACCGAGTCCGAAGTCCCCGTGCTGGAACTGGGCCCGGACGGTGAGCCGTTGATCGACGCGGACGACGACGCCATCGCGCAGGCGCTGGACGGAGGCAGCGCCGTAGGCTCCGACGATGACGAGGACGCCGTCGCCGAAGCACCGTCCATGGAACTCGACGCGGGCATGGAGCCCTACGCCATCCCGTACGCACCGGACGCGGGCTCCCTGCGCGTGCGCCGCTCCATCACGGTGCGCTCCGAGCCCCGGCAGGACTCGCCGTCACTGGGCACCATCGCCCAGGACATGCGCGTGAAGTGGCAGGGCGCGATGCGCGGACCGGACTGCGACACCTGGGTGCAACTGCAACCGCGTGGCTGGGTCTGCGAGCGCTACCTGGAGCAGAACTTCCGCGAGCCCCGCGTCCGTCCGCTGCCCCGCGTGGAAGAGGGTGCGCTCACTCCGGGCATCTATGCCCGCGTCGTGGGCCACCGCGTGCGCGCCTATCCGAGCCTCGCGCTCGCCCGGAAGCGGAAGCAGGGCGTGTTGCTCAAGGGCTCTGTCACCGTGAAGCTCCTGGGCCAGGTGAAGGTCGGCCGTCGCACCTTCTGGCGCACCTCCGACGGCCAGTACTTCGAAGCGCGCGTGCTGCGCGAGCACCGCCCCTCCGACTTCAGCGGCCTGGACGCGGAGGCGCTCGCGTCGCTGCCCATGCCCTTCGCCTGGGCCCAGTCCCGCGCCGCGCCCCGCACGGACGTGGTGGTGCGCAAGGCCCCGGACGCGAAGGCTCGGCGCGAGACCGTGCTCCCGCCGCGCACGCTCGTCTCCGTGCGCGAGCTGTCCCCCGACGGCCAGTGGGTCCGCATCGCGGAAGACCACTGGGTGGCGCGAGACGACCTGCACGTCGCGTGGCCGCTGGCGTCGCCGTCCATCGTGGAGCCCGGCGCGCGCTGGCTGGACGTGGACCTGGAGGCCCAGACGCTCATTGCCTACGAGGGCGACCGCCCCGTCTACGCCACGCTCATCTCGTCCGGCAAACCCGGCACCGACACACCGGAAGGCCTCTTCCGCATCTGGGTGAAGTTCGCGGAGGCCGACATGACGGGCACCATGGGCAAGGCCAGCTACCGCGTGGCCACCGTGCCGTGGACGATGTTCTTCGAGGGCGACTTCGCCCTGCACACCGCCTACTGGCACGACCGCTTCGGCGAACCCGTGAGCCACGGCTGCATCAACCTGGCCCCCAAGGACGCACGCGCCCTCTACGGGTGGACCACGCCCGACGTGCCCACCGGCTGGTCCATGGTCCACGCGATGCCGGACGACCCCGGCACCTGGGTGCGCATCCGCGGCCAGGCCCACGAGCCGCCGAAGAAGCGCCGCAAGGGCGCCCCCGTTGTCGCCGCCGTGGGCGACCTCTAGCCGGCGGTTGACGGGCTACATGTACAAGGCGCGGCTGAGGCGGACCCCATACTCCGCATCGGGGTTCGTGGTGCCGTCCCCGACCCGTTCCACGACAGCCGCCACCATCAGGTCGCGGCGCTTGGGCAGGCGCGCCGCCTCGGCAGCCGCCAGCGCCGCCGGCAGCTGCTCGCGGGTGAGGTCCGTGCAGTAGCACGGCGCGCCAGGCTGCTGCCGCCACGACTCCGCGAGCGTGCCCGCGTCGAATGCGTCGAATCCGGTGTCCTCGACGAGCGCCATGCCCACCTTGCGATCCGCGTCCCGGTCCGCCGCCACGGAGAGCGCGATGCGCCCCGGGCTCCCCGGTGCCATGCCCTTCGTCGCGAAAGACGCGGAGCCAATGGAGTTCCACGCCTTGACGATCGGCCGGCCCAGCAGCTCGGCCACCCACAGGCTTTCGACCTGTCCGGCCTCGATGGCGGCAATCTTGCTGTCACGGGCGGGGTAGTAGTTCGACGTGTCGATGACGACCGTCCTGGCGGGAACGCTGGCGATGAGCGGCGCGATCCCGGGGAGGCGGTTCAGGGGAATCGACAGGATGACGACGTCCACGTCGGCCACCGCTTCCGCGGCCGTGACCGCGCGTGCGCCGGAGGCCAGCGCATCGGCCTCGATCGTCTCCGGGCCGCGCGAGTTGGCCACCTTCACGTCATGTCCGGCCGCACCCAGCTTGCGCGCCAGGGTCTTCCCGATGTGTCCAACGCCGACGATGCCAATCTTCATGATGGAGTCTCCTGCTGCGGGTTGAGGGTTTCACTCGTCTGCCGGGTGCGCGAGCGCTTCGAGCGTGCGACGAAGGTCGTCCAGCCCCCGGTCGGTCAGCCGGCATGCCGTCTTGATCTTCCCTGGGATGCCCCGGACCTTGGGTTCGAGGGCGCGTCCCCGGGGTGTCAGGTCCACCAGCACCCGGCGTTCGTCGGCCGGGTCGCGCTTCCGCGTGACGAACCCCCCCACCTCCAGCCGCTTGACCAGCGGCGTGATGGTGCCCGTGTCCATGTCCAGGCGGGCGCCGAGCTCGCCGACGGGGAGGGGCGCACCCTCCAGCAGCGCGAGGACCACGAGGTACTGGGGGAACGTCAGGCCCAAGGGCTCAAGGAACGGCTTGTGCAACCGCACCATCCGGTTGGCCGCCCCATAGAGGGCGAAAGACAGCTGCGTGCCGACGCTTTTCGGTTCCAAGGCCCAATTATCTCGTTCGCTATTATCTAGCGCACGAGATAATGGGGGAGGCTTCGCGGATCAACTGCTTCCGGGCAGTCAGGGGGAGGCCGGCTCCGCGCTCTAGCCGCCCAGCACGGACACCGTGACGCGGCGGCGGTGCGGCGACGTGCGGTGCTCCCAGACGTAGACGCCCTGCCATGTGCCCAGGTCCGCCTCGCCGGCCTTCACCGGGATGCTCAGGGACAGCTGCGTCAGCACCGTGCGCACGTGCGCCGGCATGTCGTCCGGCCCCTCCGCGTCGTGCTGGAACAGCGGGTCCCCGTCCTTCACCAGCCGGGAGAAGAACGCCTCCAGGTCGCGCTGGACGACCGGGTCCGCGTTCTCTCCGATGATCAGCGACGCGCTGGTGTGGTGCAGGAACACCGTGCACAGGCCCTCGCGGATGCCCGTGCCCTTCACCGCCTTCTGGACCTCACCGGTGATGTCCACCAGGCCCCGGCCCCGCGTGGACACCGTCAGCTCCTTCGCCTGATACACGCGGAAAGCCCTCCGTCGGTCAGCGCCCGTCCAGCCGCTTCACCAGGAACGCCGCCAGCTGTTCCAGCTCCTCGGTGACAATGGTGTGCCCACCGTCGAATGGCAGGAACTCCACCGGCAGCCCCGCGCCCGTCAGCAGGTCGCGCAGGCGCTCGCCCTCCTGGTAGGGCAACACCGGATCCTGCCGGCCGTGGCCCTGGAACACCGGCAGCGACGTCCGCGCACGGACCTTGGGCTCCCACTCCTTGCCGGCGACCATGGCCCCGGACATCAGGCACAGGCCGGCGGGGCACTCCTCCAGCCGCAGCGCCACGTCCGTGGACATCATCGCGCCCTGGCTGAAGCCTCCCAGCACGACGCGATTCAGCGGCACCTGGAGCGCCGCCACCACGCTCATCAGCGCCCGGCGCGCGGCCGGCATCCCCGCCGGCACCGTCTGCGAGTACTGCGCCCAGTCGCGCCCCTGGCCCATCAGGATGGCCACGGGGATCTCGAACCAGGCGCGGCCTCCCGGCATGCCCAGCGCGTCCAGCGACAGCAGGGCCTCCGGGAAGACGAACCGCACCGCCTGCGCCAGCCTGGGCGCGGCCATCATCAGCTCCGGGGCCAGCGCCACCAGGTCCGTGCCCGGCGCACCGAAGCCGTGGCTCAGCACCACCACCAACTCCGGCGTCGCGCCCTCGGGGAGCGCGTCCACCACGTGGCAGTTCAACTCTCCCAGCTTCGTGCGCACGTGGCGCGGACGGAGGCTCACGGCTGCGCGTCGCTGATGGTGACGTGCTGGATGATCATGTCCGTGTCCGGCCGGTCCTGCCGGTTGCGCGGCGTGTTGGCGATCTTCTCCACCACGTCGTAGCCCTTCACCACCTCACCGAAGATGGTGTGACGGCCCTTGAGGAACTGCGGCAGGGACGTGGTGATGAAGAACTGGCTGCCGTTGGTGCCCGGGCCCGCGTTCGCCATGGCCAGGAGGCCCTTCTTGTCGAAGTCCCGGTTGCTCTTGAACTCGTCCTCGAAGCGGTAGCCCGGGTCGCCCCGGCCGGTGCCCGTGGGGTCGCCGCCCTGGATCATGAAGTCCGGGATGACGCGGTGGAAGATGACGCCGTCGTACAGCGGCTTGCCCTCCACGCGCTCGCCCGTGCGGGGGTTGATCCACGGCTGCTCGCCGGTGGCCAGGCCCACGAAGTTCGCCACCGTCTTGGGCGCGTCCTTGGAGAAGAGCTTGAGCACGAGGGTGCCCTGGTTCGTCTCCATCGTGGCCCAGAGGTCCTGGCCCTCCAGGGCCTTCTTCTGGAAGCCCTTCGCGGAGGCCGCGTCCGTCTGCAAGCTCACCGTGCGGGTGGCCGCGGCGGAGTTGGAGGGCGGTGCGGCGGGGGCCTTCGCCGCGGGCGGCTGCTCCTTGTCCTTGGAGCACGCGGTCAGGGCGAGGCAGAGGAGTCCAGCGGTCAGGAATCGGGTGCGCATGGGGCGCGCATCCTAGCGGCTTTCGACCCGGCTCCAGCGTGTTAAAGAGGGGCTTCATCCCCGGAGGTTTCCCCTGTGACAACCGGACAGGAATGGCTGGTTGACGCGAGCGGCTGCGCGCCGGAGCGGCTGAAGGACGCGGCCGCGCTGGCGGCACTCTTCGAGGAGCTGGTCGTCTTGATGGACCTGAAGGTCGTGGGCCAGCCGCAGTGGCACGTCTTCCCGGAGCCCGGCGGCGTCACCGGCCTGGCGCTCCTGGCCGAAAGCCACCTGGCCATCCACACCTTCCCGGAGCACGGCTTCGCCGCGCTCAACGTCTACTGCTGCCGCACCCGCGCGCGCCCGGACTTCGACGCGCTGGCGGCGAAGCACCTGGGCGCCACGTCGTGCCGCGTGCGCGAGCTGCCGAGAGGAGTGGAGGCGTGACGCAGGGGGCGTGTCCGTCGTGTGGCGCGAGCGTGGAGTTCTCCGCCGGGTCGGCGCAGGTCGTGGTGTGCGCCCACTGTCAGACCATGGTCGCGCGCGTGGGCGCGGAGCTGGAGGACCACGGCCGCGTGGCCCGCATCGTGGAGACGGACTCTCCGCTGCGCCTGGGGCTGGAGGGCCGCGTCAACGGCGCCGCGTATCAAATCGTCGGGCACCTCCAGAAGGACCACGGCGCCGGCCCCTGGGACGAGTGGTACGTGGAGATGGCCGACGGCCGCACCGGCTGGCTCAGCGAGTCCGAGGGCGCCTTCCACCTGCTCTTCGACGCGGGCGTGGAGGAGGGCATCGAGCTGGAGAACCTCCACCCCGGCGACCGCCTGCGCCTGCGCAACCGCCCGCTGGTGGTGGAGGAGCGCGGCCACGGGCGCGTCACCGCCGCCGAAGGGCAGCTCCCCAGCGACGTGGATCCGCAAGCGGACAGCTACTACGTGGACGCCACCGGGCCTCGCGGCCTGTTCGTCACCCTGGACTTCGGCACGCGCGAGCGCGACCCGGAGGTGTTCCTGGGGCAGAAGCTGGAGCTGTCGCAGCTGGGCATCCCCGCCGGGGAGCTGCGCCCGCGCGTGCGCAAGGCCCAGCTCCAGCAGGCGCGCTGCACCCACTGCAACGGCCCGCTGGAGCTGCGCGCGCCGGACCAGACGATGCGCGTGGCGTGTCCGTACTGCGGCGCGCTGATGAACGTGTCCCAGGGCAAGCTGGCCTTCCTCAAGCTGCTCCAGAAGCCGGAGCTGCCGGCGGCCATCCAGCTGGGCCAGAAGGGCACGCTCGACGGCACGGAGTGGATCTGCATCGGGTACCAGGAGCGCTCGTGCGTGGTGGAGGGCACGCGCTACCCGTGGATGGAGTACCTGCTCTACAACCCGGCGCGCGGCTTCACCTGGCTGATGGAGTCCAACGGCCACTGGGTGTTCCTGAAGCCCCTGGCCGCCGGTGACGCGAGCGTCGTGCCGCAGGTGTCCGCCTTCTACGAGAAGCGCCGCTACAAGGCCTTCCAGTCCGTCACCGCCGTCACCGACGCGGTGGTGGGCGAGTTCTACTGGAAGGTCTTCCAGGGCGAGAAGGCGCGGGCCACGGAGTACGTCTCGCCGCCGTACTCGCTGAACGAGGACGCCACCGACAACGAGGTGACGTACACGCATGGCGAGTACCTCTCCCCGGAGACGGTGCGCGACGCGTTCAAGCTGAAGGAGCCCCTGCCCAGGCCCCGGGGCATCGCGCCCAGCCAGCCCAACGCGCGCAACGCGGCCATGAAGCAGACGATGCTCTGGTCGCTGGTGTGGCTGGTGGGCCTGTTCGTCCTGGCCGGCTTCTTCAACGCCCGCGCGCTCAATGCCCAGGTGCTGGACCTGCGGGTGACACTGCCCCGGAGCGCGCACTCCGGCACCCCGGACGCCATGCACTTCAGCCAGCCCTTCGAGCTCCAGCGGGCCGGCAACCTCCGGGCGCAGATCATCATGTCGCAGGCGATCGACAACGCCTGGGTGGGCGTGCAGGGCGACCTGGTGAACCAGGACACGCAGGAGGTGGTGAGCTTCTACGAAGAGGTGAGCTACTACCACGGGCGCGACAGCGACGGCTCCTGGAGCGAGGGCGGCCAGAGCGGCAGCGTGTACCTGTCCACGCTGCCCAAGGGGAGGTACGTGCTGCGGACGACCACGTCGTTCGATCCGGCCCTGAAGCTCACGGGGCCCCAGCTGGGGCCCGTGGTCAGCTACCAGGTGGTGCTCACGCACGACACGCCCAACGGCAGCTGGTTCATCATCGCGTTGGTGCTGCTCATCATCATCCCGGCGCTGTCGTTCTTCAGCGCCAACAGCTTCGAGACCGAACGCTGGAAGGAAAGCAACCTGTAGGGCCTGGAGGTGGACGATGCGGTTTCTGGGAGGGTTGGTGCTGCTGGCCTATGCCTGGGCCACGTTCACGGGCTGGGCTCCGTTCAGTGACGAGGAGCGCGGCAAGGTGACCGGCGACGTGAAGCGCGGTCCTGGCGGCGTGCTGCTGTGGACCGGTGGATTCATGGGAGGCAAGTGATGCTGTTGCTCGGAGTGGTGGTCACCTTGCAGGGAGTGTTGGCGAGCGTCATCTATTCGCTCATCGGCCTGGCGGTGTTCGTGGCCGGCTTCTACGTCATCCGCCTCATCCTCCCGTACGACGTGCACAAGGAGATCGAGGTCGACCAGAACACCGCGCTGGGCATCGTCATCGGCTCGTTCATCCTGGGCCTGGCCATCATCATCGCGGCGGCCATCAGCGGCTGAAACACGTGACGCTTTGAACAAGACGCTGCTCTTCCTCACCGTCCTCGTCATCGCGACGTGCGGGCTCATCTACGAGCTCATCGTCGGGACGCTCGCCAGCTACCTGCTGGGGGACAGCATCACCCAGTTCTCCACCGTCATCGGCGGCTACCTCTTCGCCATGGGCATTGGCAGCTACCTGTCGCGCTTCGTGGAGCGCGGGGTGGCCCAGCGCTTCGTGGAGATAGAGCTGGCCGTGGCCCTGCTCGGCGGGCTGTGCGCGCCGATGCTGTTCCTCACCTTCACGCTCACCAGCGTGTTCCCCGTGGTGCTCTACGGCAGCGTGCTGGCCATTGGCACGCTGGTGGGGCTGGAGATTCCGCTGCTCCTGCGCATCCTGCAGGACCAGCTCAAGTTCAAGGACCTGGTCAGCCAGGTGCTGACGTTCGACTACCTGGGCGCGCTCGCCGCCAGCGTGGCGTTCCCGCTGTTGCTCGTGCCCAAGCTGGGGCTGGTGCGCACGTCGCTGCTCTTCGGCCTGCTCAACGCGGGCGTGGGGCTGTGGAGCACGTGGCTCTTGGCGCCCGTGCTGGCCAACCCCGTGCGCCTGCGCGTGAAGGCCGTGCTGCTGTGCGCGGGGCTGCTGGTGTGCTTCGCGATGGGGGACCGGCTCACCACGTTCTACGAGGACCAGCTCTACGCGGACGAGGTCGTCCACGCGTCCAGCTCTCCCTACCAGCGCATCATCGTCACGCGCGGCAAGCGGGGCTTCTCGCTGTTCCTCAACGGCAACCTCCAGTTCGCCAGCATCGACGAGTACCGCTACCACGAGTCCCTGGTGCACCCGGCCATGGTGCGCGCGCAGAAGGTGGAGCACGTGCTGATTCTTGGCGGCGGGGACGGGCTCGCGGCGCGCGAGGTGCTGAAGTATCCGGAGGTGAAGTCCGTCACGCTGGTGGACCTGGACCCGGCCATCACGGGGCTGGCCACGGGCTACAAGGAGCTGGCGGCGCTCAACCACCACTCCCTGACGCACCCGAAGATGCGCGTCATCAACACGGACGCCATGCAGTTCCTGGCGGAGGGTGCCAACGCCTGGGACGTGGTGATCGTGGACTTCCCGGACCCCAACAACTTCGCGCTGGGGAAGCTGTACACGACGGGCTTCTACAAGATTTTGAAGAAGCGCCTGGCGCCGGGCGGCGTGGCGGTCATCCAGAGCACGAGCCCCCTGTTCGCGCGGCGCTCGTTCTGGTGCGTGGAGACCACGCTCAAGGCGGCGGGCTTCTGGACGCAGCCGTACCACGCGCTGGTGCCGTCGTTTGGTGAGTGGGGCTACGTGCTGGTGGCGCAGGAGCCGCCCGGCCGCCACCGCGCGCTGCCGGAGGGGCTGGCGTTCCTGGACGAGGAGACGCTGGAGGGGCTCACGCGCTTCTCCCCGGACATGGCGCCGCTGCCGGCGGAGGTGAACCGGCTGAACAACCAGGTGCTGGTGCACTACTACGAAGAGGAGTGGCGCCGGTGGAACTGACGCGGCGCGAGCTGGTGGCCGCGTTCCTGGGCGCCTCCGTGGCGAGCGCCTGTACGCGGCAGGCCGCTCGAGCGCCGGTGCCCGGCGCCATCGTGGACCGGGCGGTGGACACCGGCCACAAGTTGCGCACAGGGCCGCTGCCGCGCGCGCAGGACTTCGAACCGGTGGGCGTGCTGATTGTGGGCGCGGGCGCGGCCGGGCTGTCCGCCGCGTGGCGCCTGTCCGCCGCGGGCGTGAAGGACGTGCGCGTGGTGGAGCTGGAGACGGAGGCCGGCGGCACGTCTCGCTCCGGCAGGAACGCCGTGTCCGCGTTCCCGTGGGGCGCGCACTACCTGCCCTCCCCCCTGGAGGACAGAGGGCCGGTGATGCGCCTCTTGCGGGAGATGGACGCCGTCACCGGTGTGGACGCGGAAGGGCACCCGTCCTTCGCGGAGGAGCTGCTCATCCAGGAGCCCGACGAGCGCGTCTTCTTCAAGGGCCACTGGTACGAAGGGCTGTACCTGCGCGCGGGCGCGAGCCCCGAGGACCTGGCGGAGCTGGAGCGCTTCGATGCGCGGATGAACGCCTTCGCCGCCGCGCGCGACGCGAAGGGGCGCAAGGCGTTCGCGGTGCCGGGGGCGCTCTCCAGCGACGACGCGGAGTGGACCGCGCTGGACCGGCTCAGCATGGCGCGGTGGATGGAGGCGGAGGGCTTCCGCTCGCCCCGGCTGAAGTGGTTCGTGGACTACGCGTGCCGCGATGACTACGGCACCACCTCCGAGCACGTCTCCGCCTGGGCGGGCATCTGGTACTTCGCCGCGCGGCAGAACGGGAAGGGTGAGCGCAGCGACGGCTTCCTCTCCTGGCCCGAGGGCAATGGCCGGCTGGTGAAGCAGCTGGCGTCGTCGCTGGGCCCGCGCCAGCTGGAGACGCAGGTGCTGGTGCACACGGTGGAGCCGGGGGACGACGGCTGCCGCGTGCACGCGCTGGATGCTCGCACCGGGGCGCCCCGGGCGTTCCGGGCCCGGCAGGTGGTGCTGGCGTGCCCGCGCTTCGTCGCCGCGCACGTGGTGGCGCCGTGGCGCGAGGCGCGCCCGGAGTGGATGGATGCCTTCGTCTACAGCCCGTGGGTGGTGGCCAACCTGACGGTGTCCGCGCCCCCGGCGTCGCGAGGCTTCCCGCTGGCCTGGGACAACGTCTTCTACGAGAGCCGGAGCCTGGGCTACGTGGTGGCCACGCACCAGTCGCTGCGCCAGGACGCGCGCGGCCCCACGGTGCTCACCTGGTACCTGCCCATGGCCGGCGGGGACGTGAAGGCGGAGCGCAACCAGGCCCTCTCCGCGACGTACGGGGACTGGGAGGCGCTGGTGATGGCGGACCTGCTGCCGGCGCACCCCGGGGTGGGCGCGCTCGCGCAGCGGCTGGAGGTGCAGCGCTGGGGCCACGCCATGGTCCGGCCCCAGCCCGGCTTCCTCTGGGGGGAAGCCCGCCGCGCCGCGCAACAGAGCCTGGGACGGCACCTGCACTTCGCGCACACGGACCTGGGCGGCATGGCCCTCTTCGAGGAGGCCAACTGGTTCGGCGTGCAGGCCGCGGAGCGGGCCCTGGCGGGAATGGGCCTCAAGAGCGCCAGTTGGTTGTAGCCACCGGAAGCGGGAGGGAAGGGCACATGAAGGACAGTCGCTTCAGCCGCGCGGAGTTCCTTGGACTCACCAGCCTGCTCGCGGGCTCCACGCTGTTTCCCTCGCGCGGTGAGGCCGCGGCCGACGGGGGCACGCCGTCCCTGCGCACCACCAGGTCGCCGGGGCTGGTCAGCGTCCCCGCCGCGCCCAAGCCCGCCTCTCCGGCCGAGTATGAACAGCTGCGCAAGGCCTGCACCGCGTCGCTGCCGGTGGCCTCCACGTCCGACGACGGCGCGGAGTACGTGCGCATTGGCGAGTGGATGCAGCGCCAGAAGCTGACCAGCGACTTCTACGGCAACGGCGACTTCGTGCAGGCCTTCGAGAAGAAGATCGCCGGCCTGCTGGGCTTCGAGGACGCGTGCTTCATGCCCACGGGCACCATGGCGCAGCTCATCGCGCTGCGCATCTACGCGGACGCCAGCAACGTGCGCACCGTGGGCGTGCACCCGTCGTCGCACCACGTGCTGCACGAGGACGACGCCTGCTCCGTGCTGCACCAGCTGCGCACGGTGAACCTGGGCCCGTGGACGCGGCCGCTGCTGGCGGACGACGTGGCGAAGTCCCCCGACACGCTGGGCAGCGTCAGCGTGGAGCTGCCGGTGCGCTGGCTGGGCGGGCAGCTGCAGACGTGGGAGCAGCTCCAGGAGCTCAAGCGCACCTGCCGCGACCGGAAGGTGAAGCTGCACATGGACGGCGCGCGGCTGTGGGAGAGCCAGCCCTTCTACGGCCGCTCCTACGCGGACCTCTGCAAGGGCTTCGACTCCGTCTACGTGTCCTTCTACAAGATGGTGGGCGGCATCGGCGGCGCGATGCTGGTGGGCAACCGGGACTTCATCAAGGAGTCGCGCGTGTGGCGCCACCGCCACGGCGGCAACCTGTTCCACCTGGCCCCGCTGGTGGCCTCCGCCGCCATGCGCCTCGACGCGGCGCTGGCCGCCATCCCCGGCTACGTGAAGCGGGCCAAGGCCATCACCACGCTCATCGCCGCGGACCCGCGCGTCACGGTGCTGCCGCAGCCCGTGCAGACGAACATGTTCCACGTGTTCCTGCGCGGCTCACCGCAGGCCTACAACGCGCAGCGTGACCGCATCGCGCGCGAGGACCGGGTCTGGGTGGCGGGAGGCTTCGGACAGACGCGCGTGCCCGGCGTCGTGTCCACGGAGCTGCAGGTGAGCGAGGGGTTGGGCTCCATCAGCGACGCGGACGCGGCCAGGGCCTTCCTGCGCCTGCTGGAGGCGGCCTGACGTCTGGCCGCCAACCCTGACGTCGGGTGTCAATGTCAGACACCCGACGTGTAGACACTGCCGGAGCGGTGTGTCAGGCCGCCTTCTTGATGCTGTACTGCGGCTCCTGGGCCTGCGCCTTCAGGAAGAACTCCGAGTCCAGCAGCATCACGATGCGGCCCTTGTCGTCGTGGAACGCGATGGGGCCGTGCGCGGTGAAGTGGATGAGCGACTCCTCCAGCGCGGTGGTGGCCGGGTGCTCGGCGCCCAGCGGCTCGAACTCGTAGTCCCCGGCGCGGGTGATGCCCAGGCGGTCCTGCGTCGAGCCGGAGAGGATGAAGACCTCCGCCGGGCCCAGGTGCTTGTGCGGCGCGAAGACAGCGCCCTTCTCCATCTTCAGGATGGCGCTCCACACGCCCGTCTCAGCGCTCACGCGCAAGAGGCGGTAGGAGGTTCCCGGGCCGAGCGGCTTCCACTCGAGGTCCGCGGTGTGAACGATTGCATCCATCATCGCCATTCCGGACATGAAAGCCTCCTCGGTCGGCATTGCGCCTGTGTGTCGTCAGCCATGATAACGCCCAGGAAGGAAATCCTTGCAAGTTAGTCCCACGTCTCAGGTTGCTGTCTTTAAACAGACTCTTTGTCTCAGGAAGTTTTCACGACAGCTGTTCGCGCGCGCCGCTCCGGGTCGCATTTTCTGATCAGGCAGAAAGTCGCGGTGCTGACGGACCCCCTGTGGAAACCCGCATGGGAGGGGCTGCTGGTAGGCTCCCGGGCCCCGATGCCCCGTCTCCTCTCGCCCTCGCAGGCCTGGCTGTTCGGCCGTGGCGTGGACCTCTCCGTGTTCGCTGGCAGTGCGCTCGTGTCCGTGGCCTTCGTGCTGGCCGCGCCGTGGCTGGGGGCGGCGGGGGACACGCCCGCGTGGGCGTGGCTGCTGTTCGTGGTGGGCGTGGACGTGGCGCACGTGTGGTCCACGCTGTTCCGCACGTACCTGGACGGCGAGGAGGTGTCGCGCCGCCCGGGCCTCTACGTGGGCGCGCCGCTCGCGGCGTACGCGGCCGGTGTGTTCGCGTACATGGCGTCTCCCGGCGCGTTCTGGAGCCTGTTCGCGTACGTGGCGCTGTTCCACTTCATCCGCCAGCAGTACGGCTGGGCGGCGCTCTACGACCGCAAGGCGCGCGTGTCCGCGTTCGAGCGGCGCCTGGACGCCGCGGCCATCTACGCCGCCACGCTGGGCCCCGTCGTCTGGTGGCACGCGAACCTGCCGCGCGCCTTCTGGTGGTTCGTGGAGAACGACTTCCTCTCCGGCCTGCCGCGGTGGATGGGCACCGCGGCGCTGGGCGCGCACGCGGCGGTGCTCACGCTGTGGGCGGGCTTCCAGGGCTTGCGCATCGCGCGGGGCGAAGGCGTGCAGGCCGGCAAGGTGCTGCTGGTGGTGGCCACGTGGGTGGCGTGGTTCGGCGGCATCGTGCTGGCGCGGGACGACTTCGCGTTCACGGTGATGAACGTGGTGCTGCACGGCGTGCCGTACTTCGCGCTCCTGTTCCGCTACGCACGCGGGCGCCACGCGGAAGGGGGCTTCGGTGGCCTGGGCGTCCTCCTGCGCGCGGGGCTGCCGGGCTTCCTGCTGTTCCTCGTGGGACTGGCGCTGGTGGAGGAGGGGTTGTGGGACGTGCTGGTGTGGCACGACCGGCCGGTGCTGTTTGGCGACGGCGCACCGGCGCTGGAGGCGGATGTGCTGGCGCTCGTGGTGCCGCTGCTTGCGCTGCCGCAGGCCACGCACTACGTGCTGGACGCGTTCATCTGGAAGGCCGGCCGGGAGCCCGCGCTGCTGGACAGGCTCGGCTGGACGCGTGCGGCCCCGGGGCCCTCAAACGTCAGCCAGGCGCACAAGGTGGTAGCCATTCCCGGAGAGGGTGAATAGAGCTAGTGGGTCTATGGCTCGACTCCTGCTCGTTTCGAACCGTCTTCCCGTCACCGTCAAGGCGGAGAAGGATTCCGTCTCCGTGGGGCGCAGCGCCGGAGGGCTGGCCACGGGGCTCAGCCGCCCGCACGAGCGCTCCGGGGGGCTGTGGATCGGCTGGCCCGGGGATGTCTCCCGGCTGACGGACGCCCAGCGCGGGCAGGTGGAGAAGCAGCTGTCGGACCTGCGCTGCGTGCCCCTGTACCTGTCCGCCAGCGAGGTCAGCCGCTTCTACGAGGGCTACTCCAACCGGGTGCTCTGGCCGCTGTGCCACTACATGCTGGACCGCATCCCCCGGCAGGACCGGGACTGGGACGCGTACCGCAAGGCGAACGAGCGCTTCGCCGACCTGGCCGCGAAGCACTATCAGCCGGGTGACACCATCTGGGTGCATGACTACCAGCTGATGCTGGTGCCCGGGATGTTGCGCCAGCGCCTGCCGCACGCGCGCATCGGGTACTTCCACCACATCCCGTTCCCGTCGTCGGAAATCTTCAGCACGCTGCCCCGGCGCGTGGAGCTGCTCAAGGGCCTGCTGGGCGCGGACCTCATCGGCTTCCACGCGGTGAGCTATGTGCGGCACTTCTCCGGCACGCTCTTGCGGCACCTGGGGCTGGACACGGACGTGGACCGCGTCCTCTTCCAGGGGCGCGAGGTGCGCGTGGGCGCCTTCCCCATGGGCATCGATTCCACCGCCTTCGAGACGCTGGCCAGCGAGCCCGCGGTGCTGGACGAGGTGAAGACGCTGAAGGAGCGCGCCCACGGCGAGCGGCTGCTCGTGGGCATCGACCGGCTGGACTACACCAAGGGCATCCCCCGGCGGCTGCTGGCGGTGCAGCGCGTGCTGGAGCGCGAGCCGTCCCTGCGCGGGCGCCTGCGCTTCATCCAGGTGGCAGTGCCCAGCCGCACGCAGGTGCAGGCGTATGCCGAATACCGCGAGACGGTGGACGAGCTGGTGGGCCGCATCAACGGCCTCTACGGCACCGTGCACAGCACGCCCGTGCACTACCTCTACCGGTCGCTCAACGAGAAGCAGCTGGTGAGCCTCTACCGGGGCGCGGACGTGATGCTGGTGACGCCCGTGCGCGACGGCATGAACCTGGTGGCCAAGGAGTTCTGCGCGTCCCGCCCGGACGACGACGGCGTGCTCATCCTCAGCGAGTTCGCGGGCGCGGCGTCGGAGATGCGCGACGCGCTGCTGGTGAACCCCTACGACGTGGAGGGCATGGCGGACGCCATCGAGCAGGCGCTGGAGATGCCCGGCCCCGAGCGTCAGGAGCGCATGCGCTGCCTGCGCGCCGGCGTGAAGTCCCGCGACGTGCACTGGTGGGTGGCCAGCTTCCTGGACCGGCTCCAGGGGCTGCCCTCCGTGGCGGAGAAGCCGCCGCTGCCGGACGGCATGACCGCCCTGGACGCGCTCAAGGGGCCGGGGCGCAAGGTGCTGCTCCTGGACTACGACGGCACGCTGATGGGCTTCGCCTCCACGCCGGAGCTGGCCGCGCCGGACGAGGAATTGATGACGCTGCTGCGGGAGCTGTGCGCCCGGCCGGACCTGTCCGTGCACATCGTGAGCGGCCGCCCGCGCGAGACGCTGGACGCGTGGTTCGGCGAATTGCCCATGGGGCTGCACGCGGAGCACGGCCTGTGGTCGCGCATGCGGCGGGGCCAGGCGTGGCAGGCGCTGCCGGGCGTGTCCTTCGAGTGGAAGCCGAAGGTGCGGCCCGTGCTGGACGCGTTCGCGGCGCGGGTGACGGGCTCCTTCGTGGAGGAGAAGACGGCGTCGCTCGCGTGGCACTACCGCAAGGTGGACGCGGAGTTCGGCGCGCTCCAGGCGCGCGAGCTGCGGCTGCTGCTCCACGAGAAGTTCGGGGATGAGCCCATGAACATCCTGCCCGGGGACCGGGTGGTGGAGGTGCGTCCCAAGGGCGTCAACAAGGGCCGCGTGGTGCCGGAGATCCTGAAGGGGGAGGCGCCGGACGTGCGCGTGGTGGCCCTGGGCGACGACGTCACGGACGAGGACCTCTTCGCCGCGGTGCCCCCGGGTGGCATCACCGTGCACGCGGGCAACAAGCACTCGCGCGCGGGCTACCGCGTGGAGGGGCCGCCGGAGGTGCGGCGGTTCCTGAAGGCGCTGCTCGGCAAGTAGGACGCTGGGGCTTCAGAGGTTGAAGCCCACGTTGCCCACGGAGATGCTGGGTCCGAAGATGAAGGACCACTTGCTGGAGGGCACCACGGTGTCGGTGCTGGGGTCGCCGTTGGTGCGCCGGGTGATGTCGCCCCGGAACTCGCGGGCAATCCACGCCTGCGCGCCCACCGCCGCGCCCGGGCCGATGGGGACCCGCAGGCCCAGCCCCAGCACGGCCGCGAGCGTGGGCGGGAACTGGATGTCCCCGGACTGCGGCACCAGGCCCAGGCCCATCAGCCCCAGCTCGATGCCCAGCAGGCGCTCCTGGCCCTCGTTGTTGAGCAGCGCCAGGCGCGACAGCACGCCGAAGTTGATGGCCAGCTGTCCCGTGGGCTGCGTCGCGCGGTAGAGGCCCGCGGGGATGGTGGCCATGGTGTAGAGGCGGAACATGCCGCCGCGCACGATGGCGGTCCACTGCGCGGACGGCAGCCCCGTGCGGTCCACCGTGGAGAGGGCATAGCGGGACTCATCCGCCACGTGCGCCACCTGCACGAGGATGCGGTCGTACTGGCCCAGGTTGCCCTGCACGGGGATGACGCGCATCTCCCCCTTGGGGCGCAGGAACAGGCGCTGGTCCACGCTGCTCTCGCCGCGCACGGAGCCGTCCGACTTCGTGACGGTGATGCGCAGGGTGATCTCCTGGTTGCCCTCCTCCGGCGTCAGGCGCTCGCGGTGGACGACGACGCGGCAGGTGTTGCGCATGGCGTACTCCACGCGGTGCGGACGGCTGGGGGAGAGCCGCTCGTCGTTGCCTTCTTTGTCCGCGCAGATGAGCTCCACCAGGTTCTCCACGTTGGTGGGCACGCTGGCCTCGCGCACCGCGCGCTGCACGCGCTCGTCGGTGAGGAACAGGTCGGACGTGGCCAGCTCCGCGGGCAGCGTGGGCAGCCGGTAGCCGAAGCGCAGCGACACGAAGCCGCCGGACGTGGCCTCGCCCTGGATGAGCGTGGCGGACTCGCGCACCGTCACGGTGTAGGCCCCGCCCAGCGGACGCAGCACGAAGCGGCCCAGGCCGCCGTTGGACGCCACCGTCACCTCCGCGGGGCGGTTGGTGGGCACGAAGTCGATGGAGCCGTGGCCGGGCAATTCCAGCGTCGCGCGGGGGACGGGCGCGGCCTGCGTGTCCGCCGTGTCGGACGCCACCACCGTGCCGTCCACGCGCGACGTGATGGCGGTGACGACGACCTGGGGCTCGTTGGTGCCGCTGGTGCGCAAGAGCACGTAGGTGCCGTCCTGGGCCTTCACCACGCGCTCCACCCGGACGCGCGCGCCGTTCACCGTCCACAGGAGGCCGCGCGGGTCGTGCGCGCAGGCCGGGTCCAGGCGCATCACCAGCCCGGAGTTCTCCGCGTCGCGCAGCACCGTGCCCTCCACCGCGGTGATGGGGCACGCGAGCACGGGCAGCGTCTCCGCGAAGGAGGTCTCCAGCGCGTCGCCCTTCGCGAAGAACACGCGCGGCACCAGCCTCAGGCGCAAGCTCACCGTGGGGTTCAACCCCGGCACGTTGCGGATGGACACGGCGCCCTCCGTCACCTCGCAGCGCGCGGTGCCGCAGTCCACGGACGCAATGGCCTCCGAG
This sequence comes from Corallococcus sp. AB049A, assembly GCF_003668885.1. Classification (NCBI taxonomy): domain Bacteria; kingdom Pseudomonadati; phylum Myxococcota; class Myxococcia; order Myxococcales; family Myxococcaceae; genus Corallococcus; species Corallococcus sp. AB049A. Next base: position 21,637 of record NZ_RAWL01000054.1, read on the forward strand.
TGCGTCACCGCCGCGTAGCCGGGGCCCTTGGACAGGTCCACGCCGGAGGACTGCACCAGGGGCCGCGTGAGCACGGTGCGGCCGGGACGCAGGCGGAAGAATTCGTCGTCCAGGAAGCGCCCGTTGGCGTCGTACGTCGACACGTCCGCGCCCCTGCGGCCGTAGGCGGGGATCCAGAACAGCGCCGCGTCCGTGGGCAGGCCGGGCGTCAGCGGGACGGCGCACTCGCTGGGGCCATTGGGCTCCATGCAGACGTCCTGGCCGTCCAGGGAGGACACCTTCGGATCCACGCCCCGGGGCGTCCCGGACCAGGCGATGGCCACGTTCTTCAGGCCGGCGCCCTTGAGCTCCAGCCGCCCGTCGTCCGGGTAGAACGTGGTGGAGCCGCTGTCGATGCGGGGGAAGGGCCCGGTGGCCACCACCACCACGGTGTCGGTGGCCGTGGCGCAGGAGGCCTCGTCGGGGGCGACCTTCAATTCCAGCGTGCGGCTGGCGTCATCCGCGCGCGTGGGCGGCTTGAGCGTGCGGCCCTCCAGCACCCAGCCGCCGCGCACGGGGCCGCACAGCACGCCCTTGGGGATGACCTCCACCGCCCGTCCCCCTTCGGGGACCTGGACGACGGGGGAGGCGGTGGCGGCCGTCGCCAGCAGCAGGCAGCCAAGGACGAGCGCGCGTGCAGGGTGCATGTCCCTGCTAAAGCACGGAGGGCCGAGTCCGGGTCAAGCCCTCCGTGCGCATGTGACACCCGCAGGCGACGCGAGTGTCCGCGATTACCGCGAAGCCGTCTTCTGCCCCGGCCCCTGCAGGAGGATGCGGCGGCCGAAGGCGCGGTCCACCCGGCCCAGGAACTCACGGAACTGGGGGTACTCGTCCGCCTTGATGCGGGCGACGGACAGGGCCACCTCGCCGTCGGCGATGAGGGCGCCGTTCTCCACGCGGTAGCTGAGCTTCACGCGGCCGAACTTCGTGGTCTCCTCCACCGCCTGCGGCATCTCCGCCACGGTGTAGCCGCCGGGCAGCGTGTAGCGCAGCTTGAAGGTGTTCACCCAGGGGCTCTGCATCACCAGGTCGAAGCGGCGCTCGGCGAGCGACGCGTACGCCTGCTGATACGTGCGCCCCGTGCCGAAGGGCAGGAAGCGCAGGCTGCCGCCGGGCAGCACCTCCGCGTAGCGCGGGATGCCCATGCCGAAGTCCAGCGTCACGTCGTCGTCCAGGCGGGTGGTGTCGCTGAGCTTCACCTCGCGCACGGTGAGGCCGGGGAAGCTCTGCGCCCACGCGCGCTCGAAGGTGGACTTGCGCGTGGACTCCGGGCGGTAGGCGCGGCGGTACTCCGGCGCGGACTGGCCGGACACGCTGCTCTGCCCCTTCACGTCCGCGCCGCCGTCAGGCCGCAGCGCGACGTCCATGGCCAGCGTCGTCTTGTTGTCCTCCGCCTTCGCCTCCGGCGTCGTGAGGAAGTTGCTCGTGCCGTTGGGGTCCACCACCAGCACGTTGGCCACGCGGTCCGCGCTGGGCAGCTCCTTCGCGCCGTGGAACTCCGCGGTGCCGTCCAGGTACAGGTCGAACTTCGGCACGTACGCGATGGCGTGGTTGAAGGCCGCCAGCGACGCGGGCTCCGCGTCCAGCGCGCCCAGGTTGCGCATGCGCAGGAGCACCAGCCGGCTGTCCACGCCCGCCACCTTCAGCATGGAGTGGATGAGGCTCGCCTTGTCCTTGCAGTCACCGAAGCGGCGCGCGAGCACACGGTCGACTCTGTAAGGCTTGAAGCCGTGGATGCCGAACTCCAGCGCCACGTAGCGGGTGTTGGTGACGACGAACGAGTAGATGGCGCGCACCACGGCCAGCTGGTCCTTGCGGTCCACGCCGGTGAGCACCTGGTCCACCGTCGTCTTGAGCTCCGCGTTGGGCTGCAACTGGTCGCGCACCAGGCCCCACCAGTAGTGGCCCACCTGGTCCCAGGTCTTGTACGTGGAGATGTGCAGGTTCTGCGCGACCTCCGCCCAGCCCGGCATGCCCGGCTCCGGCACCACCTTGGAGACGTGCTTCGCGCCGAAGCGGTACACGGTGCGGCCGGATTCCGGCGCCTCCTGCTGCTGCTCCACGCCCGCGAGGCGGCTCTTGTTCCAGTACAGCGGCCGCTCCTTGGGCATGTCCACGACGTACTGGAAGCGCACCTTCGGGTAGACGCCCTGGACGCTCTCCACGTCACCCCAGTAGTCCGACAGCAGGTTGTCCTGCGCGGTGTCGTCCAGGCGGTAGGTGAGCTCCAGCGTGTCACCGGCGGCCAGCGACGGGAACGACAGGATGCGCGCGCGGGCGTCGTAGTACATGCCCGTCCACGGCTCGTTGATGTTGCGGTCCGCGTCGCCGTAGCTGTCCACCACGGAGCCGTCCGGCTTCGTCACGCGGGCGCGCAGCACGCGCACCTCCTGGCGGTCCGGCGAGTACGTCACCGGCACGCTGCGGAACGCATCCACGCCGCGCTGGTTGTACACGCGCACCACCATCTGCTGCATGCGGCTGGACAGGCCGCTCTTCTGCACGCGCACGTAGGTGTTGTCGACGAGGTAGAGGGCGTCCTCGTTCATGTAGCCCTCGGCCTCCTTGGACAGGGGCTTCGCGTCCACCAGGTACTGGGTGCCCGCGCTCTCGGACTCACCCTTGAGCGTGCGCAGGGCCTCCTTGAGGCCGGGGTTCTGCGGGCGCAGCTGGAGCGACTTCTCGAAGGCGGCCAGGGCGGGCTCGCGCTGACCGGCGGCGAGCAGCGCGCGGCCCTCGCGCTCGTAGACCTCCGGCTCGTCCGGGGAGAGGGCCTTGGCCTCCGTGAAGAGGACGGCGGCCTCCTCCACGGCGCCGTTGGCGGCCTTGAGCTCCGCCAGGCGCACGCGGCTGCCGTTGTCGAAGGGGTTCAGGTCGGTGAGCTTCGCGTACTCGCGCTCGGCGGCGTCCACCTTGCCCGCGTCCGCGAGCATGGAGGCCAGCTGGCGGCGGGTGTTGGCGTCGTCGTAGCGCAGCGCCAGCACCACGCGCATGCGGTCCATGGCCTCCTGGTCGCGGCCCAGTTGACGGGACGCGGCGGCGGCCACGCGCACCACGCGGGGCACGCGCGGCTGCTGACGGAAGGCCTCCTCCACCAGCGCGTGCGCCCGGGCGCGCTCGCCCAGGGCCTCCGCCGCGCGGGCGAGCAAGAGGCGCGCGCCCGGCACGTTGCGGCCGTCCTCCACCTCCATCAGGGGGGCGAGCAGCGGCTGCACGCGCTCCGGGTGGCCGCGGTCCAGCTCGTGGTCCGCCAGCGCCAGGCGCGCCGGGGCGTAGGTGGGGTCCGCCTTCACGGCGGCCTCCAGGAAGCGGCGGCGCTCGTTGAGGTCGTCCGTCTGGGTGTTGGCGGCCAGGTGCTGCAGGCGCGCGTCGTTGGGGGCGGTCTCCGCCGCGAGCGCGGCCTCGGCGCTGGCGGTGTGCTCGCGCTCGTCATACGCGCGGAAGAAGGACAGCACCTGGGCGTAGTCGCCGCGCAGCTGGGCGTCGTCCGGGTTCTTCTCCACCAGCGCGCGCAGCGACGAGGTCAGCGTGGGCAGGGGCTGCGGCGCGGGCGCGGGCATGCGCTCCAGGGCGGGGGCCTTGGCCGGCAGCGAGGCGCGGGCGGACGCGGACTCCGAGCGCAGGTAGAAGCCCAGCGGGCCGGACTCCTGGCACACCTTCACCAGCACGCGGTTGAGGCCCTTCTTGAGCTTCACCGACACGCGCGTCTGGTCCGGGCGCGGCAGGTTGTAGCGGTCCTCCTTGGAGGCCAGCTGCCCGTTCACCCACAGGCGGTAGCCGCCGGAGGTGCCCAGCGCCAGCGGCACGCGCGTGTCCTGCGGCACCTCCAGCCAGGTGAGCGCGTACGCGACGGATTCCTTGTTGGGGCGCACCGCGGTGGCCAGGTCCACGTAGCCGTCCGCGGAACTGACGGACAGCTTGCGCCAGGTGGCCTCGTGGCCCTTGGCGCCGGGGTAGCGCGCGGTGAGGTCCAGGTTGGCGGCCTCCGGACCGAAGTCCGTGTCGCAGCCGGCCTTGCCCTCGTTCTCGAAGCCGCCCACGACGTAGTAGTCGTTGACGAAGCCCAGCCACTGGCGGACCTCGTTGGCGCGCACCATCCGGCCGCGCGAGCGCTCCGCGTCCATGAGCAGGATTTGAGCGGTGGTGCGCGTGTTCACGTCCGACGAGCGGCGGGACGCAATCTGCTGGTAGGTGCTCACCAGGGGGGTGAGGTCCTCCACGTCATCCACCAGCGCGTGCATGCGCAGGAGGGCGGCGGCGCCGCGCGGCGAGTTGGCGGCCTTGACGGCCTCGGCCGCGTACTCGCGGGCCCGGTCGTCTGCGTTCGGCTTCGCGAGCCCCAGCACGGGGCAGGTGAGCACGACAAGTGCGGCCAGCGATGTGAAACGCGACATCCGTTCTCCTCGAAGTTCGACGGCGCCCGGGGGCAGGCAGGGGGCGGTGACGCCAGTGAACAGGCGGACCCGTCACGGCCTTCCCCTGCATGTGGCCCCGGACGGCGGGCAGGCAACCCATCCGCGCCCCACTCTATGCCGGACCGGTGTGGGGCGGGGTGGGCCCGTGAAGGCCCGCGCGCGAAAACGCACAGGGCCGGCGCGGGCTCATGGATGCCCGTGCCGGCCCCGGTGGGTGTGCGTCCCCGTTGGGGGGATGCGTCAGTGGAGCTTGTCGTAGAGCGCGTTGACGAGGCTGCCGTCATCGCCGCTCAGCTCCCAGAACATCGCGCCGCCCAGGCCCTTGGCCAGGATGTAGTCCGACTTGGCGTTCATGCTCTGCACGTCGTCGTAGGCCACCCACACCTTCGTCGTGGGGCTGTAGAGGTAGGCCTGCTTGCTCTCCGGGTGGAAGAACTTCGAGTAGCCGGAGCCCGCGCGCTCGTAGTTGGCCTTGAGGTCCTTGTAGTCGAACACGCCGGTGAGGCCGGACTGGCCGTCATCCCAGGTGCCCTTGGTGGGGACGCCGGACTGGAACAGGCCGTTGTTCACGTTGGGCACGTTGCCCCAGCCGCGGCCGTAGAAGGGCACGCCGACGACAATCTTCGAAGCGGGCACGCCCAGCTGGAGCATCCTGGCGATGGAGCCGTCCGTGTAGAAGCCGTCGTTGGCGCCCGGGTCGCCCGTCACGCGGTTGAGCGCGGAGTGGAAGTTGACCGTGCTCTCGAAGGCGCCGTGGTAGTCGTAGGACATCACGTTGATCCAATCGAGGATGCCGGCCAGCTTCACGGTCTCCTGCTTGTTGGCGAGCAGGTCCGGTGACGCGCCCGACGCGATGGTGAGCAGGTAGGGCTGGCCCGTCTGCGAGGTGACGGCGGCCAGCTGGGTGCGGAACTCCTGCATGAGCAGCGTGTAGTTCACCTTGTCCGCGGGGCTGCTGATGTTGTCCGGCAGGCCGCCGCCGGTGGGGTACTCCCAGTCCACGTCGATGCCGTCGAACACGCCCACGCCGTTGGCCGGGGTGACGCCGGGGAACTGGCCCTTCACGTACAGGTCCACGCAGGACTTCACGAACGCGGTGCGCGACGCGGCGGTGGCGGCCACCTGCGAGAAGTACTTGGACCAGGACCAGCCGCCAATGGAGATGAGCAGCTTGAGGTTCGGGTTCGTCTTCTTCAGCTCCTTGAACGCGCGGAAGTTGCCGCGCAGCGCGCCCGGGTCCCACTCACCGGGGTAGCCGAAGCCCTTGTCGATGTCCGCGAACGGGTCGCCGAGGATGCACTTGCCGTCCGGGGAGATGTTGGAGAACGCGTAGTTGATGTGCGTGAGCTTCGACGCCGGGACGTTGGACACCTGGTAGTTGCGGCCGTAGATGCCCCACGCGGTGAAGTAGCCGACGATCTTCTTGCCGCCCGGCGGAGGAGGCGTGCCGGGCAGTTCCACCTCGACGCTCACGGTCTTGGTGCCCACGTTGCCCGCGGCGTCGTACGCCTTCACGGTGTACGTGTACGTGCCGTTCTGCCCGGAGCCGGAGAACCCGCGCGTATAGGACGACGCGGTGGCGACGAGGGTGCCGTTCTCCAGGATTTCAATCTTCGTCACGCCCACGTTGTCCGTGGCGCTGCCGGAGATGGTGATGGAGCCCGCGGCGGTGACGCTGGTGCTGCTGCTCGACGCGGTGACGACGGGGGCGGTGGTGTCGCCGCCGCCCGTCACGGGGCCCAGGTCCAGCCACAGCGCCGCCACGGCCGTGGGCGTCCAGTCCGCCTGGGACGTGTGGGCCTGACGGCATTCATAGACGCGGCCTTCATAGGTGACGCGCGTGCCCACGGAGTAGGCGACGCCCACGGCCCACGCGGCCTCCAGCGGTGCCTTCGTCACGCTGCCCGGACCTTCGGCTTCGGGAGCGGAGGACTCCTGACCACAGCCCGCGACGGTCAGCGCGGACGCCACCAGGCCCACAATCCACTTGCTACGACGCATTCGTGTTCTCCTCGCCTGCGGTACACGCGGAAGGAGTCACGCACCCATTTTTCCGGGTTAATGGCTGGCTTTGGATTTCGGCTGTCCGCCCACCCATGTGCTGTGGACGGAAAGGTCCGGCATCAACAGCACGAGGTCCGCGCGATGGCCGGGCGCGATGCGGCCCCGGTGGCCATGCAGTCCCATGAACGTGGCGGGATGGAGCGACGCCATGCGCAGCGCTTCCTCCAAGGGGACACCGAGCGCGTGGACGCAGTGGCGCACGGCCGCAGTGATGTCGATGTCCGCGCCCGCGAGCGTGCCGTCCTCGGTCTCCAGGCGGCCGTGGCGGCGCAGGATGGTGCGTCCCTGGAGGGTGAAGGACGTGACGGGCGTGCCGACGGGCGGCATGGCGTCCGTGACGAGGAACACCTTGCCCGGCGGTTTGACCTTGAGCAGCAGGCGCAGGTTGTCCGCGTGCACGTGCACGCCGTCCGCGATGACGCCGCACCACGCGTCGTCATGGGTGAGCGCGGCGGCGACGGGGCCGGGCTGTCGGTTCATCACCGGGGGCATGGCGTTGAACAGGTGCGTGAAGCCGCGCACGCCTGCGTTCAGGGCCTGCGAGGTGCGCTCGCTGGTGGCGGCGGTGTGGCCCGCGCTGAGCACGACGCCGGAGGTGACGAGGCGGCGCAGGGTGGCGTCGTCCACGCACTCGGGAGCGAGCGTCATCAGCACCCGGCCTCCGTGCGCGGCGAAGCGGCGGGGCAGGGCGGTGAGGTAGTCGAGGTCGCGCGGGTCGGGCGTGCGGATGAAGGCCGGCACGTGGACGCCCGCGCGTTCGCGGCTGATGAAGGGGCCTTCCAGGTGGATGCCGAGCACGCCGCCGCCGGGGCGCGCGGTGGCGGCTATCGCGGCCTCGCAGGCTTCGCGCATGCGGGCGGCGTCGTCGGTGATGAACGTGGGGAGCAGGCCCGTGGTGCCGCACGTGCGCATGGCGGCGGCGATGGCGAGCGCGGCTTCTTCGGTGGGCGTGTCGTTGAAGAGCACGCCGCCCGCGCCGTTGACCTGCACGTCCACGAACCCGGGGGCCAGGAGTGTGTCACCTGGCAGCGTGTGCACTGTGGCCCCTGTGGGAGCTTCGGCCTGGGGCACCACCGCTCGGACGGTGCCGTCCTCGATGACGACGGCGTGACCTTCGAGGACCCGGTCCCCGGTGAAGACGCGAGCGCCCTGGAGAACGGTGGGCATCACACGGTCTCCGTGACCTTGCGCAGGTGCGCGGGCGCATCCGGGTCCAGGCCTCGCGCCGTCGCGAGTTGGTGCACCGCGAAGTAGAAGCTCTGCACCTGGCACAGGGGCGCGAGCGCCGCGGGGAGGTCCGGCAGCGTGGGCAGGGATTGTGCGCCGGGGACGGGCAGGGCGGAGTGGATGTTCGCGCCCAGCTCGACCATGCGCTTCACGACGTCGCGCGTGCCCTGCGCGGCGTTGTCCTCCTGTCCCAGCGCGAGCACGGGGAAGCCCGGCCGCACGAGCCCGAGCGGACCGTGGAGGACCTCCGCGGTGCTGAAGGCCTCCGCGTGCAGACGGCAGGTCTCCTTGAGCTTGAGGGCCATCTCCAGCGCGGCGCCCAGGCCGCTGCCCCGGCCGACGACGTAGAGGCTGCTGACGTCCTTGAGCGTCGCGAGCGCCGGCCACCAGTCGAGCTTCCCGGCGGCCTCCAGCGCGTCCGGGAACCGCCGGGCGGCGTCATGCAGCTCCGCGGAGTCCGACCAGTGCGCGACGAGCTGGAGGAAGGCGAGCCCGGAGAGCAGATAGGACTTGGTGGCGGCGACGCTGTGCTCGGGGCCGGCGGACAGCGGGATGCGCACGTCGCACAGCGCGGCCAGCGGTGACGTCTCGTCGTTGATGAAGCCGAGCACGACGGCACCTCCTGCTCGGGCGGCCTCGGTCATGCGCAGGAGGTCGGGGCTCTGGCCGGACTGGGACACGGCGATGAAGAGCGCGTCGCGCAGCTCCAGGGAGCGCGTGTTGTAGACGGACGCGACGCTGGGGCCCAGCGAGGCGACGGCGCGGCCCAGCGTGGTTTCGATGAGGTACTTGCCGTAGACGGCCGCATGGTCGGAGCTGCCCCGGGCGCAGGTGACGACGAAGCGGGGAGGCGTGCGGCGCAGGCGGGCGCCCAGGTAGGCGAAGGTGTCGCGGCAGCGCTCGAGCTGCCGGCGGGCAGCGGCCGGTGCCTCGGCGGCCTCACGTGCGAGGGCGGGCAGGGAGGAGTTCGTCGGAGTGGAGTCCACGCGCAAGGGGATAACAGC
>NZ_RAWL01000550.1:0-4750 GCF_003668885.1 Corallococcus sp. AB049A
GGGGGGGGCACCACCGGGGGCGGCGCCTTGTGACAGGCGCTCAGCAAACACACGGCGGCGGCGAGGAGGGATGGAATCCTTGGGGACATGGGCCGCCCATGTTACTTCCGACCTGCCGATGCCCAACGTAAACCCATGGCGGGCGGCCCGAGGACGCCAGGGCCTCTACTCCGCCCTGCGCCAGTTCTTCGCAAGCCAGGGATACCTGGAAGTTGAGACGCCGCTGCTCGTGCCCACCCCCGGCATGGAGCCGTACATCTCCGCCTTCGAGACGCCCTTCGTCCCGGAGACGGACCTGGGCAAGGCGCGCACGCTCTACCTGCACACCAGCCCCGAGTACGCGATGAAGCGCCTGCTCGCTCAAGGGGCCGGGCCGCTGTTTCAAATCTGCAAGGTCTTCCGCAACGGCGAGGTCTCCCAGACGCACAACCCGGAGTTCTCGCTGCTGGAGTTCTACCGGCCGCACGCGGACTACCACGCCATCATGGACGACCTGGAGGGCGCGCTGGTGGCGGCGGGCCGCGCGGCGGCGGACGCGAAGGAGGGGGAAGCCGGCGCGGATCCCGCCTTCTTCACGCGCACCCCGTATGAGCGCGTGACGGTGCGGGACGCCGTCCTGCGGGCCACGGGCGTGGACATCCACGTGCACTCGGACGGCGCGTCGCTCAAGCGGGCGGCGGAGGCCATTGGCGTGCACACCGGGAGCTCCACGTCCTTCGACGACGTCTTCTTCCACCTGTTCCTGGAGCGGGTGGAGCGCGGCCTGGGCCATGAGCGGCCCACGTTCCTCATTGAGTACCCCGCGTCCATGGCCGCGCTGTCCCGGCTGAAGCCCGGCGACACGCGCGTGGCGGAGCGGGTGGAGCTGTACTCGAAGGGGCTGGAGCTGGCGAACGGCTTCTCTGAATTGACGGACGCGGTGGAGCAGCGCGCGCGGCTGGTGGAGGAGCAGGAGCTGCGCCGCAAGCTGGGCCGCGCCGTGTATCCCCTGGACGAGCGCTTCCTGGAGGCGGTGGGCCGCATGCCGCCGTCCGCGGGCATCGCCGTGGGGCTCGACCGAATCCTGATGCTGCTGCTCGGGGTCCAGCGCATTGAGGACGTCCTCCTGTTCCCCGCGCACGGGTTCGTCTGATGCTCAAGGTGCTCCAGACGGTGTTCTCCGGCACGGCCACGGTGGGCCTCACGGGCGTCGCGGCCGCGACCATCACGGTGCTGTCGGAGCTGGATCAGCACCCGGCGGCGGACAAGGTGCTGCGCGCGTGGGCGCTCTCCGGCCTGGCGTCCGCGGGCGTGCGCCATGAGGCCCATGGCCTGGAGAACATCCCGCGCGAGGGCAACGTCGTCTTCGTGAGCAACCACCAGTCGCACTTCGACGCGCTGGTGAACTTCGCGCACATCGACAAGCACACGCGCTACGTCGCCAAGGCGGAGCTCTTCAAGGTCCCCGTGTTCGGCCGGGCCATGCGCGTCGCGGGCAACATCCCCGTGCAGCGCACCGGCGGCGCGGATGACCGGGCCCGGCTCCAGGAGGCCGTCACGGCGCTGCGCGAGCGCGTCAGCGTGCTGTTCTACGCGGAGGGCACGCGCAGCCCGGACGGTCAGCTGCGGCCCTTCAAGAAGGGCGCCGCCACGCTGGCCATCCAGGCGCAGGTCCCCGTGGTGCCCCTGGCCGTGTCCGGCACAAGGCTCATCCTCCCCAAGGGGGGCCGGGCCATCCAGTGGGGCCAGCGGGTGGCGTTGGTGGTGGGCAAGCCCGTGCCCACCGAGGGACTGACGTTGGCTGACCGGGATACCCTTACCCGCCGCCTGGAAGAAGCGGTGGCCGGGCTGTACGCCGAGGCGCGCGAGCGCTCGGGAGACACTCCATGAAGAAGAGCACCCAGACCCCGTCGCAGGCCCACCCCTGGCACGGCATCTCGCCCGGGCCGGAGGCCCCGGAAGTCGTCACCGCGTACATCGAGATCGTCCCCACGGACGCGGTGAAGTACGAGATGGACAAGGAGTCCGGCATCCTGATGCTGGACCGGCCGCAGCGCTTCAGCAGCCAGTGCCCCACGCTCTACGGCTTCATCCCGCGCACGTACTGCGGCGAGCAGGTGGCGAAGCGCTGCGCGGAGCGCACCGGCGTGAAGGACATCCACGGCGACGGGGACCCCATCGACATCTGCGTGCTGACGGAGAAGGTCGTCTCCAACGGCAACCTGCTGGTGCACGCGGTGCCCGTGGGCGGCTTCCGGATGATCGACGGCAACGAGGCCGACGACAAGATCATCGCGGTGCTGGAGTCGGACCTCGTCTACGGCGAACTCCAGTACATCGCGCAGCTGCCGCGCCCGCTGCTGGACCGCCTGAAGCACTACTTCCTCACCTACAAGCAGATTCCGGGCGAGGGAAAGCGCAGCGTCGAGATCGCGGAGGTCTACGACCGGCAGGAGGCCATGGAGGTCATCCGCCGCAGCATGCGCGACTACGACAAGCTGTTCGTGGAGCCGGAGGCGAAGCCGGCGAAGAAGTCCGCGGCCAGGAAGGCCCCGGCTTCCAAGTCCGCGGCCAAGGGCCCCACGGGCCGCGGCAGCCGGAGCGGCAAGTAGCCTTGAGTCCCGGAGTCCCACCGCGCCGCGAAGGGATGGACTCCCTTCCAGCGCGTGGGCCGTCCGCGTGCCTCGCTCCCTCTCAAGAACGGCGGGCGCGCTTGGGCGCGGGCGTGGCGGCGCGCTTGCCCCGGGCCGGAGCGGCGGGCTTGCGCGCCGTCTTGGCCTTGGCGGCGGAGGCCGTCTTGGCGACCTTCTTCGTGGCCTTCTTCGCCACGGTCTTCACGCGGGCGGCGGCCTTCTTGGCCACGGCCTTCACCTTGCTCACGACCTTCTTGGCGGCCTTCTTCACCGGGGCCACGGCCTTGGAAGCGGAGGCCTTCTTGCCCGCGGCGGCCTTGGCCGGCTTCGAGGCGGGGCCGGGGACGGCGGTGCCCCGGGCGGGGAGCTTCTCCACCAGCTTCTTCGGCGCGATGGCGCGATAGCTCTCGTCGATCCACGCCTTGATGACGGGCACCGGCACCTGCGAGGCCTCCTCGAAGTGGGCGGTCACCCAGCCGCTCTTGCCCAGGCCGTACTCGGTGGGCTCGGTGAAGGGCAGCGTGAGGGCGGCGTCCTTGGAGTCGGGCAGCTTGGCGGAGAGGTTCAGCTTCTCGCCGTCGACGGTCATGAAGAGGAAGGTCTTGTCGTTGACCTTCATCGCGCGGTGGCCCCAGGGAAAGTCCTCGTGGGCGCCGGGATAGCTCAGCGCATGTTCGCGCAGTACCGCTTCGACCTTCTGCGTCTCGTTCTCTGCGGGCATGGGCACCTGGCTTCGTTGTGGGTCGCGACAGCTTAACCGCACCTGTCGCGTCCAGCGTATTCCCCAATGTGTCGGAGACCTTGGCCCTAGGTACGGGATGGGGGGCGCGCTTAGTCTCGGGGTCAACGATAAGGAGTCGTCTCCCGATGCCCCAGTCGCTGCTCGCCACGGATGGCTACAAGTTCAGCATGGCGGAGGCCGGCTGGCCCCTGCGGAAGGAAACGTTCTACTACTCGCACCGCAAGGGCGGGCCCCAGGTGATGCCGCTGGACCTGGAGGCGTGGGTGAAGGCGCTGCTGCCGGACCCGCAGCCAGAGGACTACGCGTTCCTCGCCCGGCACGACTACGAGATGGGCGTGGGCTTCAAGGCGGCCATCCTGCGCAAGGCGCAGCTGTCCGTGCGCGCGATTCCCAGGGGCTCGCTGTTCCTGCCGCGCGAGCCCATCCTGACGATTACCGGCCCCTCCGCGCTGGTGTCCTGGCTGGAGCCGATGCTGCTGCAGCTCAACTACCGCGTGCAGGTGGCCACGCAGGCGCTGCAGGACCGCGAGGCGCTGGCCCGGACGCTGGCCACGGTGACGTGCGAGGAGGAGAAGCGCATCGCCCTGGAGACGTTGGACCAGGTGGGCGTGCGGGCCGTGTCCATCCAGGTGGACACGGAAGGCTACGTGCGGCGCGTGCGGGCGCAGGTGAAGGAGCTGGTGGACATCGTCGAGGACCCCTCGCGCATCTTCGAGGTGGGCCTGCGCGCGGCGACGTGTCTGGAGCAGCACGAGCTGGCCCTGCGCGCGTGCCAGGAGGCGGGCGTGCAGCGCACGAGCAACGTGGAGGGCGCGCGCGTGCTGGGCATGATTCCCGTGGGCACCATGGGCCACGAGCACGTGCAGCGCTACGGCTCCGACGACGCGGCCTACCGCGCGATGCACGAGCGCCGGCCGCAGCGCTCCAGCTACCTCCTGGACACCTTCGACACGCTGACGTCGGGCATCCCGGCGGCGTTCAAGCTCATCTCGGAGGACCCGCAGGGTGGGGACTCCATCCGGTTCGACTCCGGGAACAAGAAGCTCCAGTACCTCTACGCGGTGACGCGCGCGCGCGACCTGGGCATCAAGCCGGTCATCATCCTGGAGGATGGCCTGGACGCGCAGGCGACGCGCGAGTTCGAGGAGCTGCGCAAGCAGGTGGGCTGGGAGCCGACGACGCAGTTCTACGGCTACGGCGGCCACATCGTGGCGCGCACCATGCCCCATGCGCTGACGCGCGACCGGGTGGCGGCCATCTACAAGCTGTCGTGCTCGGGCGCGACGCCGGTGATGAAGTTCGGCAACGAGCTGGCGGAGGGCAAGCAGAGCGTGCCGGGCACGCCGGTGCTCTTCCGCCGCCGCACGGGCTCCGGGCCGCTGGGGCTGGTGGGGCA
>NZ_RAWL01000551.1:0-4749 GCF_003668885.1 Corallococcus sp. AB049A
GGCCCATGGGATGGAGGGTCGCCGGGTGGACACCGGCCGTGGTCGCCCCCTGGCGCGTGTTCATCTTCGGCGTGGGGAGGTGTTCATGGTCGGCTTCATCACGTCCCGCAACGGACGGTGGATTCGGATTCTGGCGGGCACGGGCATGGTCCTGGGTGGACTGGGCTCGGGCACGCCCCGGGGCGCGATGGTGGCGCTGGCGGGCCTGGGGCCGCTGTTGGCTGGCGCGCTGGACCTGTTCCTCCTGGGGCCGCTCCTGGGCCTGCCCGTGAAGGGCGCGGACGTGCGGCGCGCGCTGGGGGAGCCGGAGGACGCGCCGCTGCTCGACCTGGCGCACGACGGGGGGCGCTCTCCCTACGCGCCTCCCAGCACGCTCCTGCACTAGCTACTTCGTGCTCACCTGGAAGGGGATGCCGAGCGAACCGAACGGCTCCCCCGTCTCCGCGTCCACCAGCTTCACCTGGAGTGTCACCGCGTTCTCCCGGTGGGCCACGCCCTGGAAGTAGAGGAAGCCCTCCTGCGTGCCGCCGGGCTCCAGCGTGCCCTCCGGCAGCGCGTTGTTGAGCATGTCCTCCGTGGGCAGCGGCTGCTCGTAGTACGTGTAGGGGTACGGTCCGTAGAAGGGGCTGCCCCAGCCCCAGGGGCCAGGGCCGTACCAGCCCGGTCCCCAGCCGCGGTAGGGCCCGTAGCCATAGCCGCCGCCCACCCAGACCCGGCCTCGGGGCCCACTCGCCGGCAGGATGGTCGCCTGCGCCTCGGTGTCACGCGACGAGGTGGCCCGCCGCAGCGACAGGGGCGGCAGCGCGCTGTAGCGGAAGCGCGACTCCTGGCCCACGAGCGCGAAGTCCTTGTACTGGAGCCGCAGCGGGCGCTGCCCCTGGTTCTCCAGCCGGACGTAGACGGGGGTGACCCGGCGCTCCAGGTCGGACGGCGAGCCGTGCCACGCGGCGCCGTCGGCGGTGAGCCGCACCCCCTCTTGTTCGGTGATGGCGCTGCTCTTGTTGTCCTGGAGGATTCCCGCCTCCGGCGTGGGCCGCAGCTTCGTCTCCGCCGCGCAGCCCGCCATCAGCATCAACCCCAGGGCCCCCACTCCCAGTGCTCCACGCATCGCATGCCTCCTCACGCTTCAACGTAACGTCCGTGGCGTTGGATGGAGGACATGCCCCGTGCTCCACCCCGGAGAGCGGGCGTCCGGCCGGGGGGCGCGCTCAGGGCTGGGGCGTCACCGGCTCCGCGGCGGTGGCGGGCCAGGAGGGCGCCTTGACGAAGTCCCATTCCTGATGGCGCGCCCAGGACTCGAAGGTCTGCCAGTTCACGCGCGGGTAGCTGTTGCGCAGGGTGAGGATGTCCGCGTGGTAGCCCACGCGGTCCAGCCAGTCGAACATGGCCGCCAGGTCCTCGCTCTGCTGCTGGAGCTGGTCGAGGGGAAGCTGTTCGAAGTGGATGCGGTGGCCGCTCACCATGGACAGCAGCGCGGCGGCCTGCTGGCCCGTCACCTCGTCGGAGGCGACTTCAATGCGCTCGCCGATGAAGCGCTCCGGGTCCCCCAGCACGTGCAGCGCGAAGCCGGCCAGGTCCTCCACCGCGACCATCTGGAGGCCGCGCGTCGCGGGCAGCGCCAGGGCCAGCTTCCCCTGCGCCAGCATGTCGCGCGTGGGCGGCTGGAGGAAGTTCTCCATGAAGAAGGTGGGCGCCAGGATGGTGAAGGGCATGTCGCGCCGCTTCAGGTACAGCTCCACGGTGTGCTTGCTGTCGAAGTGGGGGATGCCGGTGAGCTCGGACGCGCCCGCCACGGACGAGTACACGAAGTGCCGCACGTTGGAGCGCTTCGCCGCGTCCGCCAGGTTCTTGCCGTGCTGGACCTCCGCGTCCACGCCGCCCGCGCCAAAGGGCGTGGCCATGGCGTAGACGGCGTCCACGCCGCGCATGGCGCTCTCCAGGGAGACCGGGTCGTCGAAGTCGCCCTGGGCCAGGGTGACGCCGGGCCTGCGCAGGGCCTTGGCGCTGGCGGATTCCACGTCCCTCACCAGCGCCACCACGTGATGGCCCCGGTCGGCGAGCTTGCGGAGGACGGCCCCGCCCTGTTGGCCGGTGGCGCCAGTGACGAGCACGGTGATGGAGAAATCCACGGGCATGGGTTCAGACCTCCGGACGCGACGTGTCACGGCAAATTGGAGACGCCCCGTGACATTGGCGAGGCCTGGAGGCCGCACTGTCCTCCCCCGAGCACAGGCTCCCGAGGCAGGCAGGCGGCCGTGAGGGAGGGGCAGGCGGCGTGGCATCCTCCCGGCCCCATGAGCAAGCGTGACACGCCCCCGCCCTCCGAGCTGGTCTCCGCCGCCCAGGCGCTCGACGCCGAGCTGGTCCGCTTCGAGGCCCTGTCGGAACAGCTGAAGGAAGCGCCCCTGTCGTCGGAGAAGCAGCTGGAGCGCGCGTCGAAGATGCTCAAGGACCTGGCGGACCTGGACGACGCCTTGCGCATGCGCGTGGGCGCGCTGGTGCAGGCCATCACCGGGGTGCGCAACCGGCAGCAGGCGCAGGCGGACGCGGTCAACGTGCGCGCGCAGGACCTGCAGCAGCGCACGGAGGTGTTCAAGGACCTGCTCACGCGCTACGGGGCGCTGGGGCAGAGCGCGGCGGACCTCAACGGGCGCATGCAGGAGTTCGCGTCCCTGCGCCA
The DNA here is from genome assembly GCF_003668885.1 of Corallococcus sp. AB049A. Taxonomy (NCBI): domain Bacteria; kingdom Pseudomonadati; phylum Myxococcota; class Myxococcia; order Myxococcales; family Myxococcaceae; genus Corallococcus; species Corallococcus sp. AB049A. Next base: position 2,681 of record NZ_RAWL01000551.1, read on the forward strand.
GCAGGCCACGCGCACGGCGGAGGAGGACGCGCGGCTCACGGAGGTCTTCACCGCGCTCCAGGACCGCATGGCGCAGGTGGCGGACGAAGCGGCCACGCTGACAAGCGCGGCGGAGGAGGCGAAGTTCACCGACATCGGCCGGCAGGCGGACTCGCTGCGCCAGCAGCTGCTCTCCGCGCGCAACAAGCTGGGCCTGCTGCACCAGAGCGCGGCGAAGTGAGGGCCGGCCTCAGCTGAGGTAGGTGGGCTCGAAGTCGTCCGGGCTGTCGATGGGGCGCCGCCCGGAGAAGCCGGTCTTCAGGTCGTGCCAGTGCGCCACGGCGTCCTCGCCGTAGCGCCAGCAGAGGTAGACGGGCTCCTCGCCGCGATGCGCGTGGAAGTCCACCAGACCGTCCGCGCCCTTTATCTCCAGGCCCATCTCCTGGAGCGGGCCCAGCTCGACGCGGATTCGCTCCAGCAGCTCCTCGCGCTCCTCGCGCAGGGGGACCAGCGCGTCGGCTTCGCGTGGGGCCTCGGGGCCGTCCAGCACCTCCGCCAGCTTCTGCACGCGCTCCACCCACGGGCGCACGCGTCCGAAGGTCTTCGTCAGCAACGGCACCAGCCGGCTGGCCTCTTCCACGCTGAAAAAGCGCATTGGGGGGACAGCATGCAGTGTGCGCCCCCCGCCCGCCACCACCTTCCCGTGGGTGCGTCAGGGTGTGTCACGGCCGTGCCGGCATGTCTGGAACAGGTCACCCGCGCCGCAGCGACGACAGGTTCTCCAGCAGCCAGCGCCAGGCGGCCTCGCGCAGGGGGAAGGCGGCCTCGCGCGCGAGGAAGGTGGGTGTGTGCTCCGCGGCGCAGCGGCCGGCGTCGTCGTGGACGTCGGCGTCGGGGCCGGCGAGGTCCGCGTGCAGCAGGGCGTGGAAGACGATGAAGTCCACGACGAAGGCGGGCACGGTGGGGCGGTCCAGCGCGGGGTGGACGCGCACCTCGCGCAGGCGGGCGTCGTAGCCGCCCAGGTGGATGGTGCGGCGGGTGCGCTGTCCGGGGCGGCGGGCCCAGCCCACCTCCACGGCGTGCACGCGCCCGTCGAAGTACGCCGCGTCCAGCCGGGCGTGCACGGCCTTGAGGTCGAAGCAGCGGCCGCGCGTGCGCAGGGGCGCGCCGGGCCTGCGCTCCCGGCGCACCTGGTCATGGTGCGCGTGGCTGAAGGCCTCCAGCACCTCGCGGGCGGCGGTGTCGCCGGCCACATAAAGGGCCAGGGCGCGCACCACGGCGTCGGGTGCGTCCAGGAAGAGGTGGTGCAGGCGCAGGCGCACGCCTTCGGGGAGGCGGCGGAAGCTCACCAGGGTGGCGCGGTTGTCCGTGAGGCGCAGATGCACGGGCCGGCCCAGCAGGGCGGACACGCGCCGGGCCAGTTCCGCGGCCCGGGGCAGCGCGTCCTCGCGCGAGGGCAGCCGCGAGCGCGCCGGCTCACGCCCGGGCGCCGGGGCGTCGAACATCGCCATTTGTCCGGGCGGCGGACGCATGAGGCAAAGGTAAGCCCTGCCCCCGCCCGCTGGCCAGGAGGATGCGCGCGGACGTGTCGGGCGTCCTGCTCGGGCCGGGCGCTGATCGGCCCCGGGTACTTCGGCCCGCCGGGGGCCGTCACGCCTTCGGCGGGGCGGGATACCGCTGCGCGAGCGACGCGATGACGGCGAGCAACTCCCCGGGCTCCACGGGCTTGGGCACGTGGCTCTGGAAGCCGGCGCGCAGCACGCGGGTGCGGTCCTCCGAGCGGGCGTAGGCGGTGATGGCCACCGCCGGGATGCGGCCTCCCTGGTCCCCGGGCAGCGCGCGCACGCGCTCGATGAAGCCATAGCCGTCCGTGCCCGGCATGCCGATGTCGGAGACGAGCACGTCCGGATGCTCCGCCTGGAGCACCTGGAGTCCCTCCATCGCGGAGCCCGCGGTCACCACGTGGGCGCCGCTGTCCTCCAGGAGCGTGCGCAACAGCTCCCGGGCGTCCTCTTCGTCATCCACCACGAGCACGCGCACGCCGCCCAGCTCCGGAGCGGTCGTGGGCGCGCGCTCCGGCGCGGGGGGCC
>NZ_RAWL01000552.1:0-4725 GCF_003668885.1 Corallococcus sp. AB049A
GGGCAGGGTGGTGGACCGCGTCGTGGCGGTCATCGAGGGTCAGGTCCTCACCCAGAGCGAGCTGGAGATGGAGGCCCGGGTGGCGCTGATCCAGCGGGGGGCCGTGCAGGCCGCCGCCCAGCCGCTGGATGAACAGACGCTGCGGGGGGCCCTGGAGCTGTCCATCAACCAGCGCCTCCAGGTCCTGAGCGCGGACCGCCTGCAGGCCTTCCCGGCCGAACCGGCGGAGGTGGAGGCCCGGCTGGACGCCCTCCGGGCGCGGCTGGGCGGGCAGGAGGCACTCCAGCGCTTCCTGGACCGGCACGGCGTGGACCGGGACGCCCTGGAGGCCGTGCTGGCGAGGGGCCTTCGCGCGGAACGAATCCTCGACAGTCGGGTCCGGTTGAAGGCTCAGGTAAGCGAGGCGGAGGTCCGTCACCACTATGACGCGCACCGGGACCTGTACCCCGGTGAGTTCGACCAGGCGGCGCGCACGGCCATCCGCGAGGAGCTGGTCCGGGCGCGCTACGGAGAGCTGGCGGCCCAGGCCCTGGCTGAAGTACGCAGGTCGGCGCAGGTGCGGCGGGTGGCGCCCTTCGCGCGGGAGGCACGGCGATGAGACGGCTGCGGGAGGACGGGACGCCCGACAAGGGGAAGGGCTTCCTCATCCGGCAGATGACCGTGGACGACATGCCGGCGGTGATGGCGCTGGAGAAGGCGTCCTTCAAGAACCCCTGGTCCACGGAGCTGCTCGGGCGCGAGCTCCAGCACGACTGGTCCACCATCCTCCTCGTGGAGGAGCCCAAGGCCGAAGGCGGCGTGGACCTCCTGGGCCTGGCCATCTTCTGGATCGTCCACGACGAGGTCCACGTCCTCAACGTCGCCACGGCCCCCGTGCACCGCCGCCGGGGCGTCGCGCGCACCGTGATGGAGGAGGTGCTCCGCCGGGGCGTGGCCCGCCGCTGTTCCCTGGCCACCCTGGAGGTGCGCCGGGGCAACGAGTCCGCCCTCAACCTCTACCGCTCGCTGGGCTTCCGGCCGGTCGGCATCCGCCCGAACTACTACGTCGACGAGGGCGAGGACGCGATCGTGATGGTCCTCGACTTCTAGGGCCGTAAGGGAGTAGAGCGTCCGCCCGTTGTCGTAGTCCTGGGGTCAAGCCATGCTTGACACCCGGGGGGCCCTCCCTATACTCGCGGGCCTTTTGTGTAGCCTGTAGGTAGATATGCTCCGCTTTCGTGTAGCCGGACGCGGGGTTCCCACGAAGAAGAGGTTTCAGTGCCGACCATCAGCCAGCTCGTCCGCAAGGGCCGCGAGAAGCTCAACATCAAGGGCAAGAGCCCTGCCCTGAAGGAGTGCCCCCAGAAGCGCGGTGTTTGCACGCGCGTCTACACCACGACCCCGAAGAAGCCGAACTCGGCCCTCCGCAAGGTGGCCCGCGTGCGTCTCACCAACGGCATCGAGGTGACTTCCTACATCCCCGGCGTGGGTCACAACCTCCAGGAGCACTCGGTGGTCATGATCCGTGGTGGCCGTGTGAAGGACCTCCCGGGCGTTCGCTACCACATCATCCGCGGCACGCTGGACTCCGTGGGCGTTGCCGGTCGCAAGCAGAGCCGCTCCAAGTACGGCGCCAAGCGCCCCAGCTAGTCCGGTTCTCCCGCGCGCCGTTGGCGCGGAACACCTTCGCTGTCCCTGAAGAAGTGTCGGACGCTGGCCCCACACCCTGGGGAGTGTCCCTGGAAGTTCCCAGCAGTCGTTCTTGAAGCCCCCGAACAAGGCTTTCCTCCAGGCGAGGAGAGTGGGGCGTAAGGGAAGAGATGCCTCGTCGTCGCGTAGTCGCCAAGCGGAAGATTCTCCCGGATCCGAAGTTCCAGGACCGGCTCGTCACCAAGTTCGTCAACGACCTGATGCGCAAGGGTAAGAAGTCCATCGCGGAAGGCGTTTGCTACGGCGCCTTTGCCCTCATGGAGGAGCGCGCGAAGGAAGACCCCCTCAAGACGTTCAAGAAGGCCCTGGACAACGTCAAGCCCGTCCTCGAGGTGAAGAGCCGCCGCGTCGGTGGCGCCACCTACCAGGTCCCCGTGGAGGTCCGTCAGGACCGCCGCGTCGCGCTGGGCATGCGCTGGATCATCTCCTACGCCAAGGCGCGCGGTGAGAAGACCATGCAGGAGAAGCTGGCCGGCGAGATCATGGACGCCGCCAACAACCGCGGTAACGCGGTGAAGAAGCGTGAAGACACGCACAAGATGGCGGAAGCCAACAAGGCCTTCGCTCACTACCGCTGGTAGGTCCCGTCAGGGGCTTCGCGGTTGCCGCCCGGATGCGCTGCCAGCGTCCGGGCGGTTTTGTTTGTCAGCCCTGGCAGCAGTCCAAGAGACGTCCGGAAGGAACCGAGTCATGGCCCGTGAGTTCCCCCTCGAGCGCTACCGCAACATCGGCATCATGGCGCACATCGATGCCGGCAAGACGACCACCACCGAGCGGATCCTGTTCTACACAGGCGCCATCCACAAGATGGGCGAGGTGCACGAAGGCACCACCACCACGGACTGGATGGTTCAGGAGCGCGAGCGCGGCATCACCATCACCTCCGCGGCCATCAGCGCCTTCTGGGAGCGGATGGGCCAGCGCTACCGCGTGAACATCATCGACACGCCGGGCCACGTGGACTTCACCATCGAGGTGGAGCGCTCGCTGCGCGTGCTCGACGGCGCCATCACGGTGTTCGACGCGGTGAACGGTGTCGAGCCGCAGTCGGAGACGGTGTGGCGCCAGGCGGACCGCTACAAGGTCCCGCGCATCTGCTTCATCAACAAGATGGACCGCGTGGGCGCGGACTTCGAGATGTCCGTCGGCACCATCAAGGAGAAGCTGGGCGCGCGCCCCGTGCGCATGCAGCTGCCCCTGGGCGCCGAGGACAAGCACAAGGGCGTCATCGACCTGGTCCGCATGAAGGCGCTGGTGTTCCAGGACGGGGAGCAGGGCAGCCGCTACGAAATCGTGGACATCCCGGCGGAGTACCAGGAGGCCGCCGCCGCCGCGCGAGGGGAGCTCCTGGAGGCCGCCGCCGAGCAGGACGACGCGCTCACGGAGAAGTTCCTCAACGGCGACGAGCTCACCGAGGACGAGGTCCGCGGCGCCATCCGCAAGGGCTGCGTGGGGCTGAAGCTGTTCCCGGTGTTCTGCGGCTCGGCGTTCCGCCACAAGGGCGTGCAGCCGCTGCTGGACGCGGTGGTGGACTACCTGCCCAGCCCGCTGGAGATCCCGCCGATCCACGGCAAGACGCCCAAGGGCGAGGACGCCATCCGCGAGACCCGCGACGACGCGCCCTTCAGCGCGCTGGCGTTCAAGATCATGAACGACCCGTCCTTCTCGTCGCAGACGCTGACGTTCCTGCGCGTCTACTCCGGCAAGCTGGAGGCGGGCACGGCGGTGTGGAACTCCGTGAAGGGCAAGCGAGAGCGCGTCAGCCGGCTCGTGCAGATGCGCGCGGACAAGAAGGACGAGCTGACGGAGTGCTACGCCGGCGACATCTGCGCGGTCGTGGGCCTGAAGCTGGCCACCACGGGCGACACGCTCTGTGACGACAAGCAGCAGATCGTCCTGGAGCGGATGGAGTTCCCCGAGCCCGTCATCGACATCGCCATCGAGCCGAAGTCCACCGCGGACCAGGACAAGATCATCCAGGCCCTGCAGCGGCTGGCCATGGAGGACCCGTCCTTCCGCGTGCGCACCAACGAGGAGACGGGCCAGACGCTCATCGCCGGCATGGGCGAACTGCACCTGGAAATCATCGTCGACCGGCTCCTGCGCGAGTTCAAGGTGGACGCGAACATCGGCAAGCCGCAGGTGGCCTACCGCGAGACGGTGACGGCGACGAAGGAGGCGGAGGGCAAGTTCATCCGCCAGACGGGTGGCAAGGGGCAGTACGGCCACATCAACCTGCGCGTGTCCCCCAACGAGCCCGGCAAGGGCTTCGAGTTCGTCAGCACCATCGCCGGTGGTGCCGTGTCCAAGGAGTTCGTGGACGCCGCGCGCGACGGCGCGAGGGAAGCCATGCAGAACGGCCCCGTCGCCGGCTACCCCATGGTGGACGTGAAGGTGGAGGCCTACGACGGCTCCATGCACGACGTGGACTCGTCGGAGATGGCGTTCAAGATCGCCGGCTCCATGGCCTTCAAGGACGCGGTCCGCGCGGCGAACCCGGTTCTCCTGGAGCCCATCATGGCCACGGAGGTCGTCACCCCGGAGGCCGCCATGGGCGACGTCATCGGTGACCTGAACGGCCGGCGCGGAAAGATTTTGGGCATGGTGCCCCGGCCTGGCGGTGTGCAGGCCATCCAGGCGGAGGTGCCCCTGGCCGCCATGTTCGGGTACTCGACCGACCTGCGCAGCAAGAGCCAGGGAAGGGCGACCTACACCATGCAGTTCAAGCACTACGCACCGGCGCCCAAGTCAGCGCTCAACCCGAGCTACTGACCTCCCGCTCGCAGGGGGAGCCGCCGGGCGAATTCTGTTGACGTTCCAGCGGCTTTGAAGCACACGCAGCACCCTTCGGAAGTTCTCTAGAAGTCCTATACCGCCGGGGTCGCACCGGCGGCGTCGTGAGGAGCGGTTCATGTCCAAGGAAAAGTTCGATCGCAGCCTGCCCCACGTGAACATCGGAACGATTGGGCACGTGGACCACGGCAAGACGTCGCTGACCGCCGCCATCACCAAGGTGCTGGCGAAGACCGGTGGCGC
>NZ_RAWL01000553.1:0-4720 GCF_003668885.1 Corallococcus sp. AB049A
CGTCCCGCCCGTGCCTCCCGCGCGGCCCGGAATCGTGAGCTTCTGGCCCACGTAGATCTTGTTCGGGTTCGCGATGTGGTTCGCCTTCGCCAGCGCCCCCACCGTCGTGCCATGCCGCCCCGCGATGCCGCTCAGCGTGTCACCGCTGCGCACCGTGTAGCTGCCACCCTTCGACGGCGCCGCCTGGAAGCTGTCCGGGACCGTCAGCCGCTGACCCACGCGGATGAGATTCGCGTTCGCGATGTGGTTCGTCTTCTGGAGCGAGCCCACCGACGTGTTGAAGCGCTGCGCCAGGCCGCTCAACGTGTCGCCGCTGCGAACGGAATAGGTCGTCACGGTTAAAACTCCGGGAAAAGAGGTAAATCAATGCCCGGATTTTCGCGACGCCTGGGAATTAGTTTCCCAGGAAGGCTGACTTTTCAGGTTGCTGAATCTATCCGCTATTCCTGGACCTTCGAGTCACGCAACCGTTGCTGAAGGTCGCGGGCCGCGGAGGTGTCGTGCATCACGACGAGGCTCTGCACGTAGTACGCGAGCGCCCACAGGTTCTCTTCGGGGATGGCGCCCTTCCATGACGGCATGGCGGCGCCGCCGACGCCCGCGGCCATGACGCGGTAGAGGTCCTCGCGCTGCGCCTGCGCGGTGTACGGCTGGCCTTCCACGCGAGTGCCCTGCGGCCACACGGTGCGCAGCCGGTGGAAGAGGAAGTCCGGTGGCAGCACCTTGGCCAGCTGCGTGGCTTCGCCCTTCGCGTCCACGGTGAGCGAGTAGTCCGAATCCCGCTGCAGCGCCGTGTACGGATCCGCGTTCGCCAGGTTCACCTTGCGGCCGGTGACGCTCTCCGTGAGCGCGGCGAGTTCGGCTCGGGGCAGGTACGCGACGTGGCAGCTGGCGCAGCCCGCGTTGCCCTTGCCGGCCACGTGGTAGACGGTGCGGCCGCGCTCCAGGGCCTCGGCCTCGCGGCCCTTCCACGGGTCTTCGGACAGGGTGATGGCCGCACCCGGCGACTCCTGCTTCCAGCGCGGACTGAAGGTCTTGAGGTACTGCACCACGGCGTCCACGTCCGCCGGAGGCACGTCCCACGCGAACATGGGCGTGCCGTGCAGGCCCCGGCGCAGGGTGCGCTTGAGCGCGTCATCGGTGGGCAGCTCGCCCGCGGCCACGCCGCCGAACTTGTAGAGGCCCTGGTGGAAGTTGCGCGGAGGAGGCCGCATGCCGGAGCCGGCAGGGCCCTGACCGTCGCCCTTCTCACCGTGACAGGACGCGCAGTAGTGCGTGTAGACGTCGTAGCCGCGCGACAGCGTCGCCGCGGGGATGACGGTGCCGTCCGCGAGCTTCAGGGGCTCGAAGGTGGGCGTCTCCTTGCGGCACGCGGGAGCGAAGGCCCCCAGCGCGAGCACGGCGAGGATGCGGAGCGAGAAGGAACCAGGCTTCATGGGAGGTACACCACCGCGAAGAGGACGCCGTACATCACCGTCGAACACCACCATCCGGGCAGCGCGCGCCGCAACGGAGCGCGAGCCTCCTGCCCATGCAGGACACGAAGTCCCGCGCGCAGCAGCCCCAGCATCACGACTGACAGATGCGCGGCCTGCACCGCCGACAGGCCATACAGCGACGCGCCGAAGACGCCGCTGTCGGGGATGCGCAGGTCGCGGTACCAGAACAGCACGTGCGACCACGCCGCCTGCGTCGCGAGGAACGCCGCGCCCGCGCTCAGCACGCCCGCCAACGTGAGGCGGCCCGGTCGCGGATGCCGGAGCGAGGCGTGCAGCGACACCGCCCCGATGACGAGGAGCCCACCCGCCAGCGCGGGGACGAGGAGTCCGGGGCGCGCGGACGCGGGAGGCCAGAAGCCGCGCAGCCGGTAGAAGCCCGCGGTGAAGGCCATGGCGCAGAAGAGCATCGCCACCGCGCCGTGCGCGATGACGGCCCCGAACCAGAGGTTCCCTTCGTCGCGCTGCGAGGCCAGTTCGTTCGTGCTCACGGCGTGGGACTCTCGCATGCCTGGGCCCGGCGGAAAGCACCAGGAAGCCGGGCGGGCCCCTGTCTCTCGGAGCGGCAATCACGTCCACGCATCGCACCCGTGAGCCTGAACCGGCCGCGGTGGGATGCACGAAGCCTGCTCGGGCGGTGCCCGCCGGTAGTAGCCTCTCGCGCTCACGCCGATGCAACCCGCGCCCACTCCGCTCGCAGCGCCGTCTCCGTCCGTCCCTCTTCACGCTCCGCGAGGCCTGGACGTCTGGCCATTGCTCATCGTGGCGCTGGGCGCATGGGTGCTGCGTGCGCTGGCGTTCTTCCATCCCTCGGGCGCCATGGGCTACCCCATGGACTACGACGAGGGCGTCTACTTCTCCGCCGCGTCGCTCCTGCTGCGCGGGGACCTGCCCTACCGCGACTTCATCTTCGTCCACCCGCCCGGAGCGCTGCTGCTCTGGGCTCCTGGCGCCGCGCTCACGCTGGGCCTCGACGCGGCCACGGCCTACGGCATCACGCGCTACCTCGCCGCCACCGTGGGCGCCCTGTGCGTGTTCCTCGCGGGCCGCGTCGCCTGGCGGGCCTGGGGCCCCATCGCGGGCTGCGTGGCCGCGCTCGCCTATGCCGCGTATCCGGAGGCCGCCCTCGTCGAACGTGGCACCTTCCTGGAGCCCCTGCTCAACGTCCTGTGCCTGGGCTTCGCGAACCTCTGGCTCGTTCCCGGCCCGCACTCCCGAGCACGCCGCATCGGCGCGGGCGTGCTCCTGGGCCTCGCCATCTCCGTGAAGCTTCCGGGCGTCCTGTGGCTCATCGCCGCGCTGTTCGCCCGTCCGGGGAAGGACGCCTGGCGTCAGGCCATCCCGACCGTGCTCGCCGCGCTCGCCACCTTCGCCGTCGTCGTCGGCCCCCTGGCCGCGCTCGCCCCTTCCGAGTTCCTGCGCGACGTCATCACCTTCCAGGCCGTGCGCCCCGCGGACGGTGAAGCGGACCGCTGGCTGCGTCTTCGCGACATCTTCCACGAGCGCCGGCTGGGAGAAGTGCTCCTCGCGCTCGTGGGCCTCTGCACCGCGTGCGTGCGCGCCTTCCGCGCTCCCCCGGAGCACCGCCCCGCCGCACGCTTCTTCGCCTGCGCGTTCATCCTCGGCGTGGCCCTGTTCCTCGCGTCACGGTCCTACTTCGACCAGTACAACGCGCACCTCGCCGCGTCGGAGGCCGTGCTCGCGGGCCTGGGCGCCTCCGTGCTCCATGCACTCAGCGCACGCTGGGGCCGCTCCGCTTCACGGGCCGTGGCCGCGCTCGTGCTTGCCGCCGCGTGCCTGCCCGGTGCATGGCACGTCGTCCAGAGTGGCCAGCAGCAGGTCCCAGAGGTCGCGGCGCTCTCGGAGTACATCCGCGCCAACGTGCCTCCCAAGGCGTGCCTCTTCTCCTTCGAACCTGGCTGGGCGCTCGCGGCGGGCCGGCTCCCAGTGGGTGCCACTCCCATCGTGGACGTCTATTCCACCATGCTCCAGGACGCCATGAGCACCGGCGACCGCTTCGACGAGACCACCGAAGCCATCTCCGCCCCCGAGGCCCAGCAGGCCCTGCGTGTCATGCTGGACTCCTGCCGCTTCGTCATCCTCGGCGGGCGAGGCACCTGGCAGCTCACTCCGGAGAGCCGCCCCTGGTTCAAGCAGCGCTTCGTCCGCCGCTTCCCGGAAGGCGACACCGGCGGCGTGGACCTCTGGGAGCACCGCTAGCCGGCGCCCTCCACTCCCGACACCGGCGGCACCGGAGGCACCACCGGCTCGGCCACCGGCATGCCCGAGGGCAGCGGCTCCGCCTGGCCAATCCAATCGCGACCCAGTTGCTCCTGTACTTCCGGTTGCGACAGCGCATGCGGCCCGCGCAGCACCACGGCGCCGGGCCCCGCGTCCGTCCACTCCAGCGTGCCCACGCGCCACGGGTTCGGCTCCGTGGCCCGTCCCCACCGGAGCGTCCGCACCAGGTTCACCACGAAGACCAGCTGCACCGCGCCCAGCGCGAACGCGGCCCAGCTGGTCCACCGGTTCAACGTGAGCAGGTGCGCGAGGAACGTGTACTGGTACGGGTCATAGAGCCGCCGCAGCTGCCCCGCGTAGCCCGCCACCAGCTGGCCACCGAAGACAGCGATGAAGAGCACCGCGCTCAGCACCACGTGCACCTTCGCCAGCCGCTCATCCAGCGCGCGCCCGTACATGCGGGGGAACCAGAAGTAGAGCCCCGCGAACACCGCGAGGAAGCTGGCCGCGCCCATCGTCAGGTGGAAGTGGCCCACCACCCACATGGTCCCGTGCAGCGGCACGTCCGTCGCCACCGCGCCCAGCGCCAGGCCCGTGATGCCGCCCAGACCGAAGACAATCATCGTCGCCAGCGCCGCGAGCATGGGCGACGTGAGCCGCACGCTGCCCCGCCACAGCGTCATCAGCCAGTTGAGGAACATCACCTGCGCCGGCAGCGAAATCAGCAGCGTCAGCACCATGAACGTGCGCCCCAGCACCGGCGCCATCCCGCTGGTGAACAGGTGGTGCGCGTACACCGCGCCGCTCAGCGCCGTCACCGCGCCCATGGCCCCCGCCGTCAGCCGGTAGCCGTGCGCGGGCTTGCGGCTGAAGAACGCCACGAAGTCCCCCACCATGCCCCACGCGGGCAGGATGAGGATGTAGACCTCCGGGTGGCCGAACAGCCAGAACAGGTGCTGGTACACCACCTGTCTCTTATACAC
>NZ_RAWL01000554.1:0-4718 GCF_003668885.1 Corallococcus sp. AB049A
CTGATCGTAGACGACGCGCAGGCTCACGCCCGGAGGCAGCGAGCGGCGCAGCTCCTCGATGGCCGCGCGCACGCCTTCGGCCACGCGCACGGTGTCCGCGCCGAACTGCTTGCTCACGCGGCAGCTGACGACCTCCCCCTGGAGCCGGTGCGCCATGCCCCGGCGCACCGCGGGGGCCTCGCGCACGTCCGCCACGTCTCCCAGCAGCACCGGCGTGCCGTCCCGCAGCGCGACCACCGTGTTGCTCAGGTCCTCCACCGTCTCCGCCCGGCCCAGCGCGCGCACGGTCCATTCCATGGGCCCCTGCGTGACGAAGCCGCCGGACGCGTTGACGCTGGCGCCCTCCAGGCCGTGCTGGACCTCGTCCAGGGTGATGCCTCGCGCCACCAGCTGATCCGGATCCAGCAGCACCTGGAACTGGCGCAGGTAGCCGCCCAGCCGCTCCACGCCCGCGACGCCGGGCACCGCGAGCAGCCGGTTCTTGATGTCGAACTCCGCCAGGTCGCGCAGCGCCATCAGGTCCGCGGTGCCGGGCTGGGCCTCCAGCGTGAACTCGAAGACTTCGTTGAGCCGGCCGGTGAGGCTGGACACGAGCGGCGCGTCGGTGCCGGGCGGCAGCTCGCCCTCCGCCTGCGCCACGCGCTCCACCACGTACTGGCGGCTGCGGAAGTAGTCCGCGTCCGGTTCGAACTCCACCGTCACCTGGGTGACGCCCAGCTGCGACGTGGAGCGGATGCGGCGCACCTGGGGCAGGCCCGCCAGCGCCACCTCCATGGGGATGGCCACCGCGGTCTCCAGCTCCTCGGCGCCCATGGCCGGGTTCTGCACGATGACGTTGAAGATGGGGGCGGACAGGTCCGGGAACACGTCCTGGCGCAGGTTGCGCAGCGCCACCGCGCCAAAGGCCGCCAGCGCCAGGACGATGACGACCGTCAGCCCCGGCCGGGAGAACGACGCGCGCAGGATGCGCCCCGGCAGCGTCGTGCGGGCATCAGTGTCCATGCTCGTCGCCTCCGCCCTGGGACTTCTCGACCTCGGCCTTGAGCAGGAACGCGCCCTCCACCACCACCTCGTCGCCCACGGCGAGCCCCTTCAGGACCTCCACCTGCGTGCCCAGGCTGCGGCCCCGGCCGACCTCGCGCTGCTCGAAGACGCCGGCCTCCGGCGTGGGCAGGAACACCACCCAGCCGTTCTCCAGCCGCTGGAGCGCCGCCGCCGGCACGGCCGTGAGCGTGGCGCCGGGGTCTCCCAGCGGGATGGACGCCGACGCGGACATGCCCGGCCTCAGGAGCCCCTTGGCGTTGTCCAGCTCCAGGCGCACGGGGATGGTGCGGCTGCGCGGATCCACGCCCTGGCCCACGTGGCCCACCTTCGCGGCGAACTCCTGGCCGGGGAACGCGGCGAAGGTGACGCGCGCCTCTGCTCCGGGTTGCAGGCGCACGGCGTCCCGCTCGAACGCGTGCACGATGAGCCACAGCGACGACAGGTCTCCAATGCGGAAGAGCGCCTGCGACGGATCCGCCATCTGTCCCAGCCGCGCGGTGCGCTCCACGACGGTGCCGTCGATGGGCGCCTTGAGCACGAAGCCGGACGTGCCGTCACCTCCGGCACCGCCCGCGCCCAGGGACGTGAGCGCGGCCTTCGCGGCGGCCACGTCCGCCTCCGCGGCGGCGGCGTCCGCTTCGGCGGCCTGCGCGTCCTTGCGCGCGACGATGCGTTCATCCGCGAGCGAGCGCTTGCGGTCCGCGGCCTGACGGGCGGCGGTGGCGCGGGCCTGCGAGGCCTGGAGCTCCGCGCGGGCACGGCCCAGCTCCGGACTCTGGAGCTCCGCCAGCCGCTGGCCCTGCTTCACCGCCTGGCCTGTCGTCACGGCCACGGAGGCCACGCGCGCGGAGACAGGCGAGGTCACCTCCGCGTACGCGTCCTCGCTGAAGGACAGCTCGCCCAGCGCGGTGACGCTCTCTCCGCCCGGACGGGCCTCCACCTTCGCGGTGGTGACGCGCAGGTCGCGCAGCATCTCCTTGGGGACGTGCACGTGGATGACGTCGCCGGACTCGACGTGGAGCTTCTCCTCGGCCCCCTCGTCGTGCCCGTGTTCGTCGTGCGCGTCGTCGTGTTCCGCCTTGGAGGACTTGCAGGCGGTGAAGCCCACGAGCACGGCAATCATCAGCAGCAGGGTGGGCTTCATGGCAGGACTCCGGTTTCCACTTCGAGCTGCACTCGGGCAAGGGCCAGCCGCAGGAGTCCATCGAGCCACGCGGCCCGCGCCTCCAGCGTGTCGCGCCGGACGAGGAGGAAGGCCGCGAGGTCCATCTCCCCGGCGTCATAGGAGCGCTGCGCCAGCGCCTCGTTGTCGTCCAGGAGCGGCAGCACCTCCTGCAGGACGCCGAGCGCGTCGCGGCTCGCGCGGTAGCGGTCGGTCGCGGCCTGGACCCGGGCGGGGACGACGAGGCGCGCGGCGCGAAGCTCTCCTTCGGCGCGGCTTGCGTCCGCTTCGCTCACGAGGCGCGCTTCCTGTCCCCGGGCGAAGAGGGGCAGGGGGACGCTCAGCGTTCCCAGGAACACCGTCTCGTCCGCCTCCTTCTGGTAGCGCGCGCCCACGGTCACGTCCGGCAGCACCTGCCGCCGGCCCAGCGTCGCGGCGGCCTTCGCCCGGGCCTGCTCCTGCTCCAGGGCCACCACGTCCGGGCGCGTTCCACCTCCGTCCGGTGGCGCGCGTGGAGGCGCCAGGGCCAGCGACCGCAGATCATCCTCGAAGGAGGCCGGGGCCGCCGCGCGGTAGCCCAGCTGTCCCTCCAGCTCCGCCCGCAGCGCGTCGACTTCACCAGACGCGACCTGGACCTCCGAGCGGGCCCGGGCGTGCGCGACCTTGGCCACGTTGACGTCCACCGCCGGCACGTCACCGGCCGCGTAGCGCTTCTCCGTGGCCTGGACCGTGCGCGCCGTTGCCTCCTCCACGGCGGCCACCAGCTTCCGCCGCTCGCGGGCCTGCAACAGGCGCAGGTAGGCGGCGGCCACGTCTCCCAGGACGAGCCGCTCCGCGTCGCGCAGGCGGGCCTCTTCCATGGACAGGCCGGCGCGCGCCGCCTCCCGCCGCAGGCCCTGCTTGCCGCCCAACTCGAAGGGCTGCGACAGGCCCACCGCGACGTCCAGACCGTGGTCGCCATTGGGGAGCCGTCGCGGCCCCACCTGGACATCGAGCTGGGGGTTCTCACGCAAGAGCGGCGCGGCGCTCGCCAGGGGGCCCTGGGCGGCGCGCACGCGGGCCCGGGCCTCCACCAAGGCAGGGGCGTGCTGGCGCGCGAGGGTGAAGGCGTCCTGGAGCGTGATGCGGGAGGGATCCGCGCCACCGGGGCGCGGCCATAACAGGGCGGCGGCCAGCCCGAGGGCGGCCGTCGCTGGGCGGATGGACACGGAGGAAGACCTCTTCGGAAGAAGGCGGCCGCGCGCATCCATGCGCCCGGGCATGTGGCCGGGCACACCGGTGGCGGGGCGCGTGCGAACGACGAAGGACGCGGGCCTTAAACGAGAGGGACTATCGGGGGATGCAGGATGTCATCCGCGTCCGCGGACGACGGCTCGGAGGCTTCGAGCACGATGGGGAGCTCCTGTCCCCGAGAACTCATGAGCCCCGGCAGCGGTACGGCGACGGCCAGGGGCTTCACGTGCGTGCAGCAGGTGCAGTCCACGCAGGTGGGAGCGCACTGGCCCTGCGCGTCGTCATCCGCGCAGCCCGTGAGGCACGTCTCCGCCTGCTGCGCCGGCCCGAAGGCATGCGCGAGCCCGCCCCCGATGGGAGCGAGCAGGACCAGGCAGAGGATGAGCCAGAGTCGAAGCACCGGGGCGCTCTTCTAGCACCTTCCGGCGCGCGTGTGCATGCCGCCAGTGGGGCAGGGTGGCGAGACGGCCGCTGCTCAGCCGCCAATGCCCTTGCGCAGGCGGGCCCAGTCGAAGTTGGCCGCCGGGTCGTCCTTGCGGCCCTTGGGCACGGCCACGTCCTTGTGCCCGACGATGTTCTTCATGGGCACGTCGTACTCCTGCTTCAGGTAGCCCACGAGCTTCGTCAGCGACTTGTACTGCGCCTCCGTGAAGGCCGTCTTGCCGCTGCCGTCGTTGACGATCTCGATGCCGATGGAGCGCGCGTTCACGTCCGTGGGCACGCCGTGCAGCTCACCCTTGCCCGCGTGCCACGCGCGCTTGTCGTCACCGACCAGCTGGTAGATCTTCCCGTCGCGGTCCAGCATGTAGTGCGCGGACACCTTGCTGTCCTTGTTGCGCATCCACGCCAGGTCCCCGGAGCCGTTGTTGGTGCCGGTGTGGTGCAGCACGATGGCGTCGATGTCCGCGCCGTTGCGCGAGTCGCTGTTGGGCGAGGGCGCGCTCACCACCGCGGGCTTGGTGAACTTCCCGGGCTGGGTGGGCGGAGGCGTCGTCGTCCTCAGCGCCTTGGCCAGCGCCGCCGCCGTCTGCGTCCCGTAGTAGCCGGTGGCGGAGATCTTGTGGTCCGCCTGGAACTTCTTCACCGCCGTCTCGGTCTGCGGCCCGAAGGAGCCGGCGCCCGAGTTCATCTGCGCCTGGGTCATGTAGCCCAGCTTCACCAGCCCCTGCTGCAGCTGCTTCACCTTGGCCCCGGAGTCACCCTTGCCCAGCCCGGCCGCCGGCGCCGTCAGGGCGGTGGACGCGGCCGCGGCGCGAGGAGCGGCGGCGGTGCGGGGGGC
>NZ_RAWL01000555.1:0-4717 GCF_003668885.1 Corallococcus sp. AB049A
CCTCCGAGCGCGCCCCGTCCCCGACCGAGTCCTCGCGGCGCGCCTCCACCTTCCCGCTGGGACGGCTGGACCGGTTCGGACGCAGCGTGGTGGTGGGCTCGTTCTCCGTGCGCGTGGGCGGCGTCGCGGGCCGCATCACCGACCGGCGCGGCGCGGGCGCGGGCGGAGGCCCACCGGCCTCGTCGTCCGTCACCTGCACCTCGCCGGAGCGCGCCTCCTCCGTCAGCCGGTCCGCGTACAGCTCCTTCATGTACGCGGCCAGGTCCGCCGTCGTGCCGCACGGCTGCGGCTGAGACGCGAGCCACCCCTCCAGCGCCCGCTGCAGCTCCTGCGCGTGCTGGTAGCGCGCGTCCGGATCCTTCGCGAGCGCCTTGAGCACGATGGCGTCCAGCTCCGCCGGCACCCGGGGCGCCACCTGCGACGGCGCCGGGACGTTGCACTCCGCCACCGCCGACAGGGTCAGCATGTCGCTGTGGCGCTTGAAGAGGCGCCCGCCGGTCAGCAGCTCATGCAGCACCACGCCCAGCGCGAACACGTCCGAGCGCCGGTCCACGCGCTGCCCGGAGGCCTGCTCCGGCGACATGTACGAATACTTGCCCTTGAGCACCCCGGAGCGCGTGACGGTGGCCTGATCCGCCGCCTTCGCGATGCCGAAGTCCACCACCTTCACGCCGCCGTCGAACGTCACCAGGATGTTCTGCGGGGACACGTCCCGGTGCACGATGCCCAGCGGGCGCCCCGCCGCGTCCGTCTTCTTGTGCGCGTAGTCCAGCCCCGCGCACGCCTCCAGCAGGATGCGGCACACCAGCGGCACCGGCAGCGGCCGCGCGGACGTCTCCGAGCGCTTCCACAGCCGGCGCGCGTCCACGCCATGGATGTACTCCATGGCGATGAAGAACGTGTCCCCCTCCGCCCCCAGGTCGTAGATCTGCACGACGTTGGGGTGCGCGAGCCGGGCCGCGATCCGCGCCTCGTCCAGGAACATCCGGACGAACTCGTCGTTCTCCGACAGGTGCGGGAGGATCCGCTTCAACACCAGCAGCTTGTCCGGAGCATCCGAACCCGGCCGGCGCGCGAGGTAGATCTGCGCCATGCCGCCCGTGGCGAGGCGCTTCAGGAGCTGGTAGCTGCCGTAGGTTTCGATGGACACGGCCGGAGGCGTGGAGGCGAACCCCAAGCGTAAGCGGCCGGGCCAGGGGAATCAAACATCGAATCCCCCTGGCCTTTTTCCGGTTCCACCGCTGGTGCGCCCTGGCGGTGCGCCCAGGCGGTGCGCCCTAGCGGCGGACGGCGCGGACCTCGCGGGTCTCCCGCATCAGCGCCTCCAGCTCATCCAGGTGGCGCTTGAGCACCGGCATCAGCACCGGCGCCGCGTCCACCCGGTCGAACAGGTCCAGCACCCGGTCCACCTTGCGCTCGATCTCCTGCGCCCTCACCGGGCTGATGCGCTTGAGGAGCAGGTCCGCCCCGGCCTCCATCAGCACCCGGGCCACCGCGTTGCGGTCCGCCAGCGGCTCCTGCTTGCGCTGCCCCTCTCCACGGATGACCCGCAGTCCCGGCGCACCGGCGCGCGGAGAGGACTTCATGGGCTCATCAGGGGTCCAGGTGCTCACAGCGCCTCCAGGGCAACAGCGTGCAGACGCTCCGCAGGGTACACACCGAGGGAGCGCCTCCAATTTTCTGGTCATCCGCACAGGCAGATGCAGTGCTGTAGCACCGGGGTCTGACACCCCCGTTCGGGGCCGGATGGCCGGCCCGTCACGGGGTCCACAACCACGGATTCCCCACCGTTCAGTCGTTGGCGCAGGCGCGGCGGTAGGTGATGGCCACCTTGGAGCCGGGCGGCGGCACCACGGTGAAGACGACGCTGTTGGTCGCCGCGTCGTAGCTCCACCCGCTGGGGGTGGGATTGCCGTTGACGCTCACCGTCACAGTGCCCGCGTCGGGCTCCTCGCTCAGCGGGAAGCGCTCCTGCGCGCTGAACGCCTTGCTGGCCACCTGGCGGAGGAGCGGCGCGTAGTCCGCCGCGCAGACGTTGAGCACCTCGCCGCCCGTCTGGGCCGCCGCGTCCGCGTACCGGGTGCCGGTGCCGCCCGCGGTGGCGCAGGACGTCTTGGTGGGCGCGATGGCGAAGAACGTGGCCCGCTGCGGCTGGTTCTCACCCTTGCGCTGCTGCGCCCACTGCACGTACGTGGAGACCGCGTCCGGCGAGTGGTCATCCTCGTCGCCCACGAACACCACCACCAGCGCCGCGGAGTCGCGCAGGAAGCCCGCGTTGCCGTCGTTGGGCAGCGGCGTGCGCGGATCATCCACGTTGTTCACCAGCGGCGAGGTCAGCGCGCGGCGCATCGCTTCAAAGCCCTGCTCCACCTGGGCGCACTGGCCCACCTGCACGTTCTGCTGGAGCACCTGCGTCACGTTGGCCGTGTTCAGCGTGAGGATGCGCTGGCGGCTGTTGTCCGCCGGGAAGAAGCGGCCGGCCTCACCGCCCAGCGCGCCACCGGGGCACGCGCCGGACACCGCGGAGATGCCCGTCGTCGTCACCGCCATGTTCACGTCCACCGCCTTGTTGCGCGCGGCGTCCACGAACGCGGGGATGGCGGACACGAGCTTCGGGTGCTCCTCCACCATGGAGGCCGTGTTGTCCACGACGAACAGGACGTCCACCTTGCTCACGTCCTGCTGCACGAAGTTGTCCGTCTTCTCCGTCTTCTTCGACGACTCGCCAATGAGCGGCACCATCAGCGGGATGGGCAGGTCGCTGGAGTCCACGAAGAGCGGCGACAGGTTCATGCCCGTCACCTGCGCCAGGTAGTCCACGCCCACCGTGAAGGACTCGCCCGGCTGGAGCTGGAACGCGGGCGGCGCCGGGTGATCCAGCAGCTCGAACTCCGTGTCGGTGGTGCCCGGCCCGATGAAGACGTTGGAGATGGTGACGGGCGTGGTGCACGCGTTGAGGTAGTTCACCTCGCGCGGCGCGGGGCGGCAGTCCTTGCGGCCCAGGCCGAAGTCCAGGTACCAGGGCGACGCCACCAGGCACGTCGTCTGCGAGTTCGCCATCAGCGGCACCTGCCGCACCGGCGTCGCCGGGTTGTACTGCTCCACCTGGAGCTCGCCCGCGAAGTTGCCGCCGGTGAAGGGCGCCTGGAAGGCCACCTGGAAGCTGAACCAGTCCCCCGGGTAGATGATGCCGCCAAAGAGCTCGCCGCCGGGCATCTTGAACACGCCGCCGCCGTCGTTGGCGATGCGGATGTTCTTCACGGGGCACAGGTCCGCGCCCTTGTTCTCCAGCTTCACGCCCAGCACCGCGCCGCGGCCCGGCGGGATGGTGCCGAAGTCCACCAGCTGCGGGGTGATGGTCAAGTCACACGGCGCATGCGCCTTCGCGCTGCCGAAGAAGTCCAGCTGCACGGTGGCCGCGGAGAACGCGCTCGTGGTCATCACCAGCGCGCCGTTCGCGCTGCCCTCGCGCATGGGCTCGTAGAAGACCTCCAGGTTCAGCTCGCCGTTGGCCGGCAGCGTGAACGGCAGCGTCACCGGCTTGTGGTTGAACTGGAGCTGGGCGCCCGTCGCGTCCGGCGTCCAGTCCAGCGTGTTGATGGTCAGCGGCCCGGCGTTGTCCGTGCCGCAGTTCTTCACGTTGACCACCACGCGCACCTTGGAGCCCAGCGGCTGCTCGCCGAAGTCGTGCATCATCGGCGACACGCACAGCTCGGACGCGCCGCCAAAGCCGCGCAGCGGCACGGGCAGCGTGGGGTGGCGCTTGCTCACCACGGTGTAGACGGCGCGGTCCGTGGCCTGGCCCATGTGGCCGGGGCTGTAGCGGATTTCAAAGGCGCGCACCTCACCCGGCTGGAGCACCAGCGGCAGGCCCGTGTTGTTCTGGCTGAAGGACGCGTCCGTGCCATCCAGCATGAGCGACGTGACCGTGACGGGCTCCGTGCTGATGTTGCGCAGGCTGGAGGCCTTGATGGCGTCGCGGTCCACCGGCACCGCGCCAAAGTCCACCACCTCCGGCTCCGCCACCACCGCGCGCTCCAGCGACTCCGCCGTCAGCTGCACCGGCACGTCCGCGCACCCCGCGCACGGAGACAGGGCCAGGGCGATCTGCTTCTTCCCCACGCGCACCGGGTTGAAGGTGACGGGCAGCTCCACGCGCTCGCCCGGGTTCACCGTCAGGGGAGCCGCGACGAACTCATCCTTGTCCGCGCCCACCAGCTTGGGCGTCACCACCACCGGCAGCTCCGTGGGGTTGTCCAGCGTCACCCCCAGCGTCTTGGTGGAGTCCGCCTCGATGCGGCCGAAGTCCAGCGCGCGCGGCGTCACCCGCGCCCACGCGTCCACGCCGGCGCCGTTGAGCGGGATGCGCATCAAGGGCTCGATGCGCGTGTCCGAGCGGATGACGAGCACCGCGGGAAGTCCGCCCTCGGCCAGCGGCGCGAAGCGCACCTTCAGCGTGCACTCGCTGCCCGGCACCAGGCTGTGCGGACCCTCGTGGGTGAACTCGGCCTTGTAGGCGCCTTCCGGCCCCTCCACCCAGGCCTCGTCCACCGTGATGCGCGCGCGGCCCACGTTGCGCAGCGTCACCGTGGATTCGCGGGCGTCGAAGACAGCCACCCGCGCGAAGTCGACGCCGCCCGGCGTCGCCGTCAGCCGGCCATCCGCGAGCGACGAGCGCTCCCGGTCCGCGCAGCCCGACAGCAGCCCCACCACCACC
>NZ_RAWL01000556.1:0-4707 GCF_003668885.1 Corallococcus sp. AB049A
GGGTGGCGGTGGGGTGGACGAAGGGGTGGCGGTCGCGAAAGGCATACAGCTGTCCCATGGGGGCGTCCTCGGCGCGGTCTCGCGCGGAGAAAGGAGTCAATGGAGCGCCAGGCAGCGACAGGTCGCCGCCCCGGCGCTGCTGGAGGTGGGTGAGGTCCTCGGAGGAGAGCATCCGCAGGACCTGTCCTGGCCGGCCCAGCACCACGGATTGGTCCGGCACCGTCATGCCCGGCGGCAGCACCGTGCCCTCGCCCACCAGACAGCGGTCGCCGAGCGTCACGCCGGGCATCAGGATGGCGCCATCCCCGATGTCGCAGAGCGACCCCACGCGAGCGCCCATCACCAGCGAGCGCGGACCGAGCACGGTCTTCTCGCCGATGGAGGTGGGCCGTTCGGGCGTGCCCACCACCACCGCGTCCTCGCGCAGGGCGGAGAAGGCTCCCAACGTCACGGAGCCTCCCACCGAGCGCACGACGGCGCCGCGGGAGATGACGGCCCCGGGCCCCACTTGCGTGGTGCCCAGCAGTCGCGCGGACGAGGCCAGGGTGAAATGAGGACCTACCGCGGTGGGCAGGAGAGAAGCGGTCGCGGGTAAGGGACTCATCGGGATGCAGCAAGCTACTCCCGGCTCTCCCAGGGGCATGTTGTCCCGAGGCGCGACCCGCCGTCCGCCAGCCAACGCTCGCTCGCTGGCTCGAAGTGGGTGGGTGCGGCACCTTCAGATGTCAGGAGCCGGTGGCAGGGTGCGTGGGAAGCCCGCGTCGCTGGGCGCCACGTGTGGGCGTTTCGCGGTAGGAAGTCCCCTCGCTCTCGAAAGGCCTCATCCGTGGAAGAGACACCTCTGGCGGACCGCCCCGCGCAGGCGCCCGCGCCCGTGGACACGGCGAGCCCCGACGCAGGACAGAAGGGGCTGTGGGCCCTGGTGAAGGAGGCCCTGCACGGCACGGAGCAGGACCTGACACGGCTGCCGCTCGGGCGGGCCATCTTCCTGCTCGCCGTACCCATGGTGCTGGAGATGTGCATGGAGTCGGTGTTCGCCGTGGTGGACGTCGCCTTCGTCGGCCGGTTGGGCGCGGAGGCGGTGGCCACGGTGGGGCTCACCGAGGGCATCCTCACCCTCATCTACGCCGCCGGCATGGGCCTGAGCATCGGCGCCACGGCGATGGTGGCCCGCCGCATCGGAGAGAAGGACGCCGAGCGGGCGGGGCGCACGGCGGTGCAGGCCATTGGCCTGGGCATCCTCATCTCCACGGTGCTGGCCGTGGCGGGCATCGTCTTCGCCCGGCCCATCCTGGCGGCGCTCGGCGGCTCGCCGTGGGTGCTGGAGCACGGCGTGGGCTACACGCGCGTGATGATGGGCGGCGTGGTGAGCATCCTGCTGCTCTTCCTCATCAACGCCATCTTCCGGGGTGCGGGCGACGCGGCCATCGCGATGCGCGTGCTGATGCTGGCCAACGGGCTCAACATCCTGCTCGCGCCGTGCCTCATCTTCGGGTGGGGGCCGTTCCCGGAGATGGGCGTGGTGGGCGCGGCGTGGGCCACCACGCTGGGCCGCAGCGCGGGCGTCGCGTATCAGCTCTACCGGTTGGTGCGGTCGAACGGCCGGCTCCAGGTGCGGCGCGAGCACCTGGCGCTGGAGCCCGCGACGATGCTCGCGATGCTGCGGCTGTCCGGCGCGGGCATGGTGCAGGCGCTGGTGAGCACGACCAGCTGGGTGGTGCTGGTGCGCATCGTGTCGACGTTCGGCAGCACGTCGCTGGCGGGCTACACCATCGCCATACGCATCGTGATGTTCGCGCTCCTGCCCGCGTGGGGCCTGGGCAACGCGGCGGCCACGCTGCTGGGGCAGAGCATGGGCGCGGGGGACCCGGACCGGGGCGCGAAGGCGGTGTGGCTGGCGGGCCGGTACAACCTGATGGTGCTGGGCAGCATCGGGGTGCTGTTCTTCGTCTTCGCGCATCCCTTGCTGCGGTTCTTCACGACGGACCCGGCGGTGGTGGAGGAGGGCGCGACGGCGCTGCGCGTCTTCTCCTTGAGCTTCTTCTCCTGCGCGTACGGCATGGTCATCACCTCCGCGTTCAACGGCGCGGGGGACACGCGGACGCCCACGCTCATCGACCTGGGGTGTCTCTGGGTGCTGGAGCTGCCGCTGGCGTGGGTGCTGGCGAAGCCGCTGGGGCTGGGCGTGGTGGGGGCGTACCTGGCGGTGCCGGCGGCCTTCGCGGCGATGTCCGTGCTGGGCATCGTCCTGTTCCGGCGCGGCCGCTGGAAGACGCGCGTGGTGTGAGCGTCAGGGCAGGCAGATTTCAAAGCCGGTGCGTCCCCCGGGGAAGGTCCTGGGGGGACGCGAGGCGGGCGTGACGGCGTAGAGGTGGAAGTCCAGGCGCCGCTGGATGAAGCCGTCGAAGGCGGAGGCCAGCGGGTCGTTGGCGTCCTGCTGCACGGTGAAGAAGTGGAAGCCCTGGCCGTGGAACGCGGCGTAGACGGCGTCCAGCAGCGCGCGCAGGACGGCGGGGTCTTCTGACGGGATGCTGGTGTTGCAGAGGTAGAAGTAGCGGAAGTCGCCGCCGGGCGCGGGCAGGCGGGGCGCGCCGGTGACGGTGGCCAGCGCGTTGAAGCCCCGGCGCACCCACTTCATGCCGCCCCGGTACGCGAGCACACGGTAGCGCTTCACGGCGTCGGGGTTCCACGCGGAGGTGCAGCCGACCAATTGTCCGGCGGGATCGAACGCGAGGAACGAATCCTCCAGGCGAAGGCCCGGCCAGCGCGCGAGCCGGTGTTCCAGTTCACCCGTGTCGAAGCGGTAGCCGAAGGGGCGCGAGCGGTGGTCCGCGTCCAGCAGCGCGGCCATGGCGGGCACGTCCGCGGCGGTGGCCCGGCGCACGGAGTAGCGGCTGGGACGCGGCTTGCGGCGCAGGACGAACTGGAGTGACACGGCGGAGAACGCGCGCATCAGGTGGTAGTGCGGCTGCGCTTCCCGCGAAGCGCCCCGGCGCACCAGGGCCTGGAGCGCGGCGGCGTTGGAGGCCATGACGGCGGTGAGGAACACGTCCACGCCATGGCGGCGGGAGGTCTCCTCCAGCACGGGGCCATAGAACCGGGCCAGGCCCCGGGAGCGGCGCGCGGAGAAGCGGGTGCGAAGGTCACCCAGGTAGCCCACGCGGCAAGGCTTGCCATCCAGCCAGCCGTCACGGACATGGATGGCGCCCATGCCATCCAGGCGGGAGGTTTCGCCGTGGGCCCATACTTCGGCCTCACCGCGCTGCATGGCGAAGAGGCCAAAGTAGTCCGGCGACCGCTGCGTGCTGAGCACCAGGTCCCCGGTCATGGGCACGTCGCCAAACAGGTCCAGGAGCGCGGCGTTGTCGTCCCGGGTGGCGCGGCGGAGGGGGCTCATGGTTCGCGCGGCAGCCTATGCGACGCCGGGATGGACTTCCGCCCCCGCCTTCCGTGCGCCACATTGCGGGCCAGTTCACACGCCGCACGGGGAGGACGTCATGGGGCTGTTGGGGTGGATCATCTTCGGCTTCTTCGCGGGGCTCATCGCCCGGGCCGTGCTGCCGGGGAACCAGCGCCTGGGGTGCATTGGCACCACGGTCCTGGGCGTCGCCGGGGCCTTCGTGGGCGGCTTCCTCACGTCCGTCTGGCGGGGCACCCACTGGCGGGACCCGGAGCCCACCGGCTTCCTTGGCGCCATCCTGGGCGCCGTCGTCCTGCTCCTGGTCTCCCAGGCCGCCTTTGGCGGGCGCTCCCGGTAGACGCCGGGAATCCGGGGCCTTGCCGGGGGTTGGGGGGCCCGGCGGCCGGTTGTCCTACCTGCATGGACCCCCTTCCGGGGAAAGCACGGTTCCCAAGAGGAAGCCGGGCACTTTCTGTAGTAGACCGCGCCCCCAGGCATGCAGCGGGGGGCGGTCGGCCGCCGCTGAGCCAAAGGAAAGGCGACGACATCATGATGAAGAAGACGATCCTGATCGCGGCGATGCTGAGCCTCACGGCCTGCCAGGGCCAGAGCGCGAAGCCGGGCGAGACCGCTGCCACCGGCACCACGACGGCGGGCGCCGCCGGCGCTCCCCAGACCGAGGAGCAGAAGACGCTCTACGCGCTGGGCCTGTCCATCGGCCGCAGCATCAGCGTGTTCGACATGACCCCGCAGGAGCTGGAGTTCGTGAAGGCCGGCCTCACCGCGCAGGTCACCGGCGCGAAGACCGACGTGGACCTGGAGACCTACGGTCCCAAGCTCCAGGACCTCGCGCGCGAGCGTTCGCTGCGCAAGGCCAACGCGGAGAAGGAGAAGTCCAAGAAGTTCCTCGAGGAGAAGGCCAAGGAGCCCGGCGCGGTGAAGACCGACTCCGGCCTCATCTACAAGGAGACCCAGGCCGGCACCGGTCCCCAGCCCCAGGCCACCGACATCGTGAAGGTGCACTACAAGGGCACCCTCTCCGACGGCAAGGAGTTCGACTCCTCCTACAAGCGCGGTGAGCCCACGCAGTTCCCGCTCCAGGGCGTCATCAAGTGCTGGACCGAGGGCCTCCAGAAGATGAAGGTCGGCGGCAAGGCGCAGCTCGTGTGCCCCTCCGACATCGCCTACGGCGACCGCGGCGCGCCCCCGAACATCCCCGGCGGCGCCGCCCTGGTGTTCGAGGTGGAGTTGCTCGAGATCGTGAAGGCCCCCGAGGCTCCCCCGGGCATGCCGGGCATGCCCGGCGG
>NZ_RAWL01000557.1:0-4692 GCF_003668885.1 Corallococcus sp. AB049A
TTCCAGGTGTACCGGCTCCAGCCGGACGGGACGTCCTCCCCGTGGGGGCTGCTGCCGGCGGGGGAGGCCGCGCCCCAGCTGACTCCGGATGGAGACTGGTACGCCGAACCCCTGGAGCCCGTGAGGACCGCGGACCAGGCCCAGGCACTGGCCGCCGTGCTGCGCGAATACCGGGTCCCCGGTCTCTCCTTTGGGGAGAAGGGCCTCCCCGCCCCAGCCCTCCTCGCGCTCCTCGTCGAGGGCACCTCCGTCGTATCGCTCCATCTCTCCGATACCGCGCTCGGCGATGAGCACCTCACCGCCTTGAAGGACGCGGTGCGGTTGAAGGCCCTGCACCTCGACGGCACACGGGTCACCGATGCGGGGCTCGCCGCGCTCCAGGGGATGCCACACCTGACCGTCCTGCGGCTGGATGCCACCGCGGTGTCGGACCAGGGGATGGCGCTCCTCGCTTCGCTGACGACGCTGCGCCGGCTCTCGCTCAGCGGCACGTCCGTGAGTCCGAAAGGGCTCGGCCTGCTCGCGGCACAGACGGAGCTGGAGTGGCTGGATCTCTCGGACACCACGGTCGATGACACGGTCCTTGCGTCCCTGCCTGGGGACCGCCTGCGCACACTCGTGATGAGCGGCACCCACGTCACGAATGCCGGCCTCGCCGCCCTGAGGAGGATGCCTGCCCTGCGCCTGCTGGGCCTGGCGCGGACGGCCGTCTCGGACGCGGGCCTGGCACACCTCGGAGAGCTGCGCATGCTGGAGGCGCTCCACCTGGGAAGCACCGGGGTGACGGACGCGGGGCTCATCCACCTGGCGCGGTTGCCGGCGCTCCGGGTGCTGGTGCTCAGCAAGACACGCATCCGTGGCACGGGGGTTCGTCACCTTGCCGGGCTCACCCGGCTGGAGGTCCTCCATCTCGACGACACCCTGCTCGGGAACGCGGCGCTGCGACACCTTCAGGGACTCCACCAGCTGCGGGACCTGGAGCTGTCGCGCACCGCCGTCACCGGGAGCGGCCTCCCAGCGCTGGCCGGCCACCAGGCGCTCGAGAGCCTCGGACTGTCGGGCCTCGCGCTGGAGGACGCGTCGCTCGCATCGCTGGAGCCCCTGGGGCGGCTCTCCCGGCTCGACCTCAGCGCCACCCGCATCGGCCCCGAGGCCTTGAAGCGGCTCGGCTCGCGCATGGTCCTGCGGCACCTGGACTTGAGCCGGACCGGCTTCGACGACGGGTGGGTGGCCACCCTTCGGACCTTTTCCCAGCTCCAGTCGCTCCGCGCCATCCGCACGCTCCTCACGGACCTGGGGCTTGGCCAGCTCTCCGAGCTGCGGGAGCTCGAGTCACTCCAGGTCTCGGGGACTCCCATCAGCGGCTCGGGGCTGGTACCGCTCCAGAAGCTCCCCCACCTCGTCAAGCTCGACCTGGGAGGCACCTGGATGACCGACGACGGGGTGCGGTTGCTCGCGGGCTTCGACAAGCTCTCCTGGTTGAGCCTCGCCGGCACCCGCATCGGGGACGAGGCGCTCGCCCACCTCCCGGGCTCCCTGCTCACGTTGTACCTGCTGCGCACGAAGGTCACGGACGCCGGCATGCCCGCGCTCCACCGGCTTCCCCTCCTTCGTGAGCTCGATCTGCGCGAGACGGCTGTCTCCGAGACCGCGCGGGCCACGCTGGTGCGCGAGCATGGCATCCGGATGATGTCCGCCCCCTGAGGCAGGCGCGGGCCGCTCAACGCGCGAACAGCGGCCGGAACACGGGGGAAGAGCGCAGCGCGGAGACCATCTCGGCGATGCCGGCGGCCTCCCGCTCCGTCTCGTCCGCCCCATAGACCTCCTTCAGCCGGCCCATGACGCCCGCCTCGGAGCGCCCGTGCAGCAGCTCCCGGAAGATGAGGAGCGCCGTCTCATCGAGGGGAATCCCGAGCGTATCGCCCGAACCCGCCCCCTCCGTGGGCTTGGACAGCTCCTCGACCCAGCGCATCACCCTCTCCCTCGGGTCCTCGTGCGGGTACCGCTGGCGCACCAGTCCCAGGAGCGACTCGGCATCATCGATATTGAGCAGCAGCGCGAGGAAGTACCGGTGCTCCTCCGTCTTGACCTGCGCGCGCCTGCTGACGAGCATCGATTGGCGGATCCGCTCCTGGAACACCGGGAGGAGCTGCTCGGCGAGCGAGCCATGCCTGCGGATGGCCACCTCCCAGAACTCCTCGAGCGCCGACTCCTCCTTGTAGATCTCCAGCAAGCGTTTGAAGAGCAGATAGCAGGTATGGATGTCCGACCGCTCGATCAGCTCCGACAGCAGGCGCTTGCGAACCGCACGGGGGCTGTCTCCCAGGAACGTCAGGGACTGGAGGATCCTGTTGGTCTGGACATCCTCATAGGTCGAGTCGATGGCCAGAAAGGGCTTCTTGTAGGAGTACTGCACCCCCGCGTTGGGGGTGTGCAGGGTCCTCACGACGCACGTCACGGAGGGACGCTCCAGATGGAAGAGGGAATGGATGTAACGATTCCCCGGGAGGATCTGTTGGACGTCCCCCTCCTTCAGCTCGTTGAGGGACTCCAGCGAGAGATCGCCAAAGGCCATACGGCCGTTGACCCTGTGCCGCTCATTCCAGCGGTACTGCCCATGGATGCTTCCACCCTTGACGACCTGAAAGGCCCCACTGAACCCGTGCTGGTGGATTTCGGTGGTGCCATCCAGCCAATAATAGAGATCAATGACGATCCGGTGGTCGGAGAACACCGTGATGGGCGGCTGCCCGAAGTCAGACCGCGCGGTCAGCTGTCGGGGGAAGGCCCGGGTGCTGAACAACCATTCGATGGGCTCCATGGGGTCGAAGCCCTTGTACGGAGCCATCTCCTGCAGGACACGCGCCGCAAGCTCGGGAAAGGCTTCCTCATCATGATTGTCCTTGACCCATCGTTCCTGGATGAGCCTCCCCATCTCTTCATAGACGCGCACAGGTGTCCTCCACTTGGAAGTCCTATCAATGACACCACTGTGTGATGGGAAAACAAACCCCGTCAAGGAAGCCTTTCGGGTTCCGATTGGCCTTCGGGGTGCGTCTTAGAAGCTGGCGGTGGCGGTGATGCTGCCGCCGGCCGCCGGGGTGGTGACGGTGTTGTTGCTACCGCCCTGCCAGACGACGTTGCCGGCGCCGTCGCGCTTGAGGCACTTCCACTGCACGGCGGTGTTCGGGGGCAGCGCGTAGGTGCCGCGCCAGGTGGGGTACGCGGTGGGGCTGAGAATCTTGGTGGTGGTGGGGCTCCAGTTGTCGAGCGCCGCGACGCTGCCCGCCACGTAGACGTTCTGGCCCATCACGGTCGTGCCGTTGTTGCACACGAACTCCACGTTGGCGGTGGTGGGCGTCGTGGTGCCATTGGAGGTCCACACGGTGTAGTCCGTGCCGGAGGCGGCCTGCGTCCAGCCGGTGCCGGGGGTCCAGGTGGTGTTGTTGCCCAGCCGCACCGCCACCTTGCCGCCGATGATGGCCGCGTACAGGCCCGCTTCCGCGCGCTGGATGCTGACGGTGGACTCGGACGTGAGGCCCGCGTTCTTGCGGATGTCCATCAGCGTCTTGATGGAGCTGCCCAGGCCCCAGTTGAAGTAGTGCGCCCAGTAGACGGTGGGGATGCCCGGGTGGGTGAGCACGTAGGCGTAGCCCGTCATCACCTTGGCGCAGGGCACGGGCCAGTGGTTCTGCCCGTTGCCGCACGTCTCGCTGGGGCCGGTGTCGTGGTTGTCCACGAAGGTGACGTGGCGGCCAGGCCACCAGCCGATGCCGCCCGCGGGCTTGCCGTCGGACGCCTTCAGGCGCGCGTAGTTGTTGTTGGTGAGCGCGTCGTTGAGCAGGCCCTTGGTGCCGAAGTCGAACGCGGCGCAGGTGCCCGTCGTGGCGTCCACCCAGTTGGTGATCTGCTGCTTCCAGTTGTTGGGGTTGTTCGCGTCGAAGGAGTTCGTGGGCCAGAACTCACCCACGCAGAACCACGGGGCCGTCGCGGTGACGTACTCCTTCACGTAGCTGCCCGCGAAGCCCTTCACGAAGTCGAACCGCCAGCCCGCGAAGCCCTTCTCCTTCAGGCCGTTCATCCACGCCTTCAGGTCCGCGCGCACGTTCGCCTGCGAGTGGTCCAGGTCGCGCGCCGCGGCGTAGCCTTCGCCGCTGTCGGGACTGCCGCAGGCGCCGGTCCACTCATCCCCCGCGACCACCGCGCTGCAGGTGTTCCAGGTGGGGTTGGTGAAGTCCGCCCAGTTGGCGGTGCCCACGCGGTGGTTCACCACGATGTCCGCGATGGGCTTCACGCCCTTCGCGTTGAGGGCAGCCAGCGCCTGGGTGAGCTCCGCTTCGGTGCCGTAGCTGGAGTTGAGCACGCTGAGCTGCCGGGGCAGGTAGCCCTGCGTGGACGCCGCGTCGGAGGGGGGCGGCAGCCAGATCATCGTGAAGCCCGCGGCCTGCAGCGTGGCCGCGTTGTTCTTCACGGTGTTCCACCACCCGCCCGCGCTGGCGGAGTTCCAGTGGAAGCCCTGGATCATCACGTCGGTGCTCGCGCCATCCAGCGGCCTGGCCACGGCGGGCGCGGCGGCGAACAGGCCAGCCGTGGAGACGACCAGCAGTCGGGTCTTCAACGTCATCGGGGGACCTCGGGGTTGTGGGGGGAAGCGCGGGCAAGCTAGCCCTGGCTTCCGGCACGGACCAGGAC
>NZ_RAWL01000558.1:0-4681 GCF_003668885.1 Corallococcus sp. AB049A
TGGTGCGGGGGCTGGGCGAGTCCTCGGGCCGGGCGGTGGAGAGCGCGAGGCGCGGGGACTACTCGAGCGTGGGAGACCTGGCGCGGCGGGCGCGCATTCCCCGGCATGAATTGACGCGGCTGGCGTTGTCCGGGGCGCTGGCGTCGCTGTGCGGGGCGCGGCGGCAGGCGCTGTGGGAGATCCAGGCGCTGGGGCCGCTGGACGCGGACGACCTGTTCTTCGGCATGTCCATGGACGGCACGGAGGTGGAATTGCCGCCCATGGGGGTCCAGGAGCGGGTGGTGGCGGATTACGACACGGTAGGGCTGTCCTTGGAGAAGCACCCGCTGGAGCTTCTGCGGCCCACGTTGAAGCGGATGGGGGCGGTGACGGCGGAGGGCTTGAAGCGGGTGTCGGCGGGGCGGCGGGTGAAGGTGGGCGGGATGATGATCTGCCGGCAGATGCCGCCCACGGCGAAGGGGATCTGCTTCATCTCGCTGGAGGACGAGACGGGGATCGCGAACCTGGTGGTGCCCTCGGAGGTGTACGCGCGGTGCAGGCAGGAGATCCACGGCGCGCTGTTCCTCGTGGGGGAGGGGATGCTGGAGCGCTCGGGGAAGGTGACGAACGTGAAGACGCGCAGCGTGGTGTCCGTAAGGCAGTGAGTCCAACAGCGCGCTACATCTGCACGTCTGTTCTCCTGATCCGTGGGTGAGGGGGCGGAACGACCCACGGGGGCATGGAACAACCCGTATTGCTGGCGATATAGGTTGCTTCTGTCTGGAGTGTAGTAGCGTGGATCAGAACGGGAGGGTTCTCAGTGCGCAACAGTCTTCGGTGGTTGGGGTCGCTGCTCGATCGCGTTGGCCTGTCTGAAGTGGTGGAGGAGGCGAGCGATTGGGTGCGGTACTACGCGCAGGGCAAGCCGCCGGTGAACGAGCCCGCGCCGACCCGCGTTTCCCGCCCGGTGCACTCGGAGGCCCCGCGCGCGTCCATGCATGAGGTGATCGAGTCGCTGCGCAACGCGACGCCGCAGCGTCAGGTGGACGCGACGGTGGTGGAGATCCCCTTCGAGGGCCGCATGGAGCTCTCTCCCGCCGCCCGCCGCAAGACGGCGCCCAAGGCGAAGAAGGCCGCGACCAAGAAGAGCGCGGCGAAGAAGGCCCCGGCCGCGAAGAAGGCGGCCCCCGCGAAGAAGAAGAGCGCGGCGAAGAAGGCCCCGGCCGCGAAGAAGGCGGCCACGTCCGGAGCAACGAGCGGGGACGCGGTGTCGGTGCTGGAGACCGCGCTGCGAGGCCACGCGCGCCAGAAGGACCTGGTCTCCGCGGGCAAGGAGAAGGACCAGCTCTTGCGTTCGCTGATCCCGCTCTACCTGGCGAAGGCGCTGGACGTGGAGGTGACGTCCGGAACCACGTCGCGCTTCTGGAGCGGGCTGGGCGTGACGTACGCCGCCCCGAACGCCGCCAAGGCCCTGCGCCTGCACGCCGGCTACGCCCAGGACACCAAGAAGGGCAAGGCCATCACCGCCAAGGGCATCCGCTACGTGGAAGAGGCCCTGTCGCAGGCGGCGAAGTAGTCCATGTCAGTCCCGATGCCGCGTCTTCTCTTGGGCAGACGCGGCATGAGCCCGGTTGTGGTCAGCGTCCTCGTTGGGGCGCTGTCTGCTTGTTCGGGCGCAAAGCCAGGCCCTGAAACTCCAGCTCACAACTCTGCGGCCGGCATCGATGCCGGAACGTCTGCCTTTGAATGGCCAGAGGATGTCGAGCCCATGGCGACACTGGATGGTCCCGCCATCCTGGCATCCCATGCGGCCCTCCAGGATGTGCTGAGCCGCTTTCCCAAGGCGCGCCGCAATGAATGCATTTTCACCGCGCGGGCCCTGGACGTCGTCGTGGGCAAGGGAAAGGGCGTCTACATTGTTCGCGTGAACCGGCGCGTCGATCAGTGCGAGGGAATCGGGCCGGGTGGCAACTTCGAGCTCGACTGGTTCGAGCTCTACGCCGTCTCACCCGAGGGGCGAATCATCGAGCGATACCAGTACGCACCCTGAAGCAACGCTCAATCCCTCGCGGACCGTGAGCCCGGGACGGGCAGGTTGTCCGTCCTGCGGTACGTGGCCACCACGGAGTACTTCGTGTCCGCTGTGTGGTTCCGGCTGGCCGCGTGGAACAGCCGCGCGTGGAAGAACAGCACGTCCCCGGGGGACAGCCGCACGTACCGCGCGCTCTCGATGAGCGCCGCGTTCTCCGGCAGCTCCGGCCGCAGGAACAGCTTCGCGTCATAGCGCTCCGGCGCGAACTGCATCCGGTGCGT
The DNA here is from genome assembly GCF_003668885.1 of Corallococcus sp. AB049A. Classification (NCBI taxonomy): domain Bacteria; kingdom Pseudomonadati; phylum Myxococcota; class Myxococcia; order Myxococcales; family Myxococcaceae; genus Corallococcus; species Corallococcus sp. AB049A. The sequence goes on from NZ_RAWL01000558.1 coordinate 2,293, forward strand.
GCCGGGCAATACCTTGAGACCGCCGTTCTCCGGCGTCTCCGCGCCCAACGCCAACCACGTGGAGATGAGCTCCGGCCGCGTGAAGGCCCAATACCTCACGTCCTGGTGCCAGCCCGTGTCCGACGAGAAGCGCGGCTGCTTCGTCATCACGCAGTTGTGGTGCGCCCGCGCCTGCACCACCGGCCCGTCCAGCAGCTGTCCCAGCGCCTCCAGCAACCGCGCGTCGTCGAACCACGCCGCGAACAGGGGCGAGCGTCCGTGGGCCTTCAACAACCGACGCACCGTCCGGCCGCCCTCGGCGCCCAGGCTCGCGGGCGAGCCCGGATAGGCCACGTCGGCCTCGTACTCCACCGGGCCGTCCCCGGAGGCCAGCTGCTCCTGGATGACGGCCCGCATCCGCTCACACGTCCCGCCGTCCACGAAGGACGGCAGGACGAGATACCCATCGGTGGCGAAGCGCTGGCACTGCTCGGGGCTCAGGACGGACATGGCGCCCGCTTCTTAATGGGCGCGCCCTCCGCGCGCACCTGTCGCGACGCTCAGCCCAGGAGCCGCGAATCATCCAGGTCGACTTCGTCCTGGATGAGGTCCACGCCGTTCTGCCGGAACCGCCGCGCCGCCGCCCGGCTGCGCGGGCCGTGCCCGTGCTCCAGGCACCACTGCGCGTGCTCGCTCAGGAGCGCCAATTCCAGCGTGCGCCCCAGCGTCAGGGAGAAGCGCCGCGCCCCGGCCTCCATCGTGGTGGGGTTCGCCATGGCGCCGGACACCCAGGCCCGCGCGTGCTCCAGCGCGTCGTGCGCCGTCTTCACGCACGGCCGCAGGCCCACGTCCGTCACCTTCGACAGCCGGCCCTCCACCTCGTGGAAGAACGCCTCCAGCGTGCCTTCCTTCGCCAGCGCGCGCAGCGCGTCCAGCGACAGCACGTTCGTCGTGCCCTCCCAGATGGACAGCACCTGCGCGTCCGCCTGGATGCGCGGCAGGCCCGTGTCCTCCACGTAGCCCGCGCCGCCGAAGGACTCCGACACCTCCGACGTGATGTGCACCACCTGCCGGCCCGTCGTCAGCTTCGCCAGCGGCGTCACCAGCCGCTGCAACAGCAGCTCCTGCTCCGTCGCCGTGCGCGTCTCCAGCTTGCCCAAAAGCTCCACCGCGCGGAACGCCAGCAGGAAGCCCGCCTGGAACTCCGCCTCCAGCCCCGCCAGCGTGTCCACGTGCAGCGGCTTCTCCGACAGCGGCGCGCCGAACTGCACCCGGCGCTTCGCGTAATCGTGCGCCAGCGCCAGGGCCCGGCGCATGGCCCACGTCGCGCCCATCGCGTTCCAGGTGCGCGTCACGTTCAGCATCATCGCCATGTTGCGGATGCCGTCCGTCAGCCCCGCCACCGGCGTCGCCAGCGTCCCGTCCAGCGTCAGCTCCGCCGTGGGCACCTTGCGCGTGCCGAGCTTGTCCTTCAGCCGGTTGATCTGGATGCCATTGAGCCGGCCCTGCGCGTCCCGCGTCTCCACGAAGAAGAGCGCCAGGCCCTTGCCGCCCGGGCCGTTGCCCGTGGGCCGCGCCAGCGTCAGCGCCATCTGCGCCGTCGTCGCGGACGTGAACCACTTCGTGCCGTACAGCCGCCAGCCCTCTGGCGACTGCCGCGCCTCCGTCAGCGTCAGCCCCACGTCCGAGCCGCCCGTGCGCTCCGTCATCCACTGGCCCGACGTCCAGAACGTCGCCGGATCGCGTGACGTCAGGCGGGGCAGGGCGTGGTCGATGAGCGCCTGGTTGCCCAGGGACAACAGCGAGCGCGCCGCGCCGTCCGTCATCGCCAGCGGACACGAGTAGACGTCCAGCGACGGCTGCACCAGGTAGTTCAGCGCGAACTGGTGCACGCGGCTGAGCGCACCGCTCTTCTGCTCGTACGCCACCGCGACCAGGCCCTTCTTCGCCGTCAGCGCCTCCGCCTCCTTCCACAGCGGGGACACCTCGATGTGGTCGATGCGCTGGCCCCACGGGTCCCACTGCGTGAGGACGGGCTCGTTCAGCCGGTCGCGCTGCTGGAACTCGTAGAAGTACTTGCCGCCCAGCTCGCCCAGCTCCCGGAAGTCGTCCTGGAGCGAGCGAAACATTTCCGGCGGCAGGGTCCGGGCAAGGTAGCCCTGCAGGAACGCGTCGTCGTCGTACTGGTTGCCAAGAACCGGGGGCGCCTGGAAGAAGCTCATGGCCCGAAGTTAACACCGCTGACATGACGGTGGGGTAGAGTGACCTCCCCCTCCGCCGGAGCCGTGATGACCGACTTCACCCGCAGGCCTCCTCCTGGCACCGGTCCGTCCTCGCTCGACACCGACCAGGACCCGAACCGCAGCATCACCCCGCTGGAGACGCCCGCCTCGCCCGCGAGCCCCGTCTT
>NZ_RAWL01000559.1:0-4673 GCF_003668885.1 Corallococcus sp. AB049A
CTCCCATTCCTCGCGGCGGGCTACCTGGAGGAGTGCATGGACGAGCTGTCTCCCAATTCTCACTCAGAGGCCGTGGCCGTCTTTCGCCACGGAGTCATCGGCGCCCTGACTCAAGCCGAGCTCGACCGCGGCCAACTGGCTGCGGCGCTCGCGCAGCTTTCCACCCAGCGCTTCCGGCCCCCGGGGGCGGACGCGACGCGCAGCTTCTCGGTGCCGACGCTGGAGCGGTGGTACTACGCCTTTCGCAAGCGGGGACTGGTGGGACTGACACCCCGGCCCCGGCGCGACAAGGGCCGGGCGCAGGAGGTGCCGGGGCCGCTGCGCGAATTGCTCTGCGACATCCGCCGTGAGCACCCCTCGGCGTCCGTCGCCCTCATCCTGCGCACGCTGGTGGCCGACGGGCGCATGCAAGAGGGCGTCGTCTCCGCCTCCACCGTCCGCCGTCTCTTCCACCAGGAGGGCCTGGACAGGGTGGCCCTGCGCGACTCAGCGGGGAGTCGCACGCGCCTGCGGTGGCAGGCGGAGCGCCCCATGGCGTTGTGGCATGGGGACGTCTGCCACGGCCCCGCGCTCGAGGTGGGCGGCAAGTCCCGTCCCCTGCGCGTGCACGCCCTGCTGGACGATGCCAGCCGCTACGTCGTCGCCCTGGAGGCCCACCACTCCGAGAGGGAGGTGGACATGCTGGGCCTCTTCGTGCGCGCGCTGCGCCGTCACGGCAAGCCGGACGCGCTCTACCTGGACAACGGTGCCACCTACCGCGGTGACACCCTGGCCACCGCGTGCGCGCGCCTGGGCATCAGCCTCTTGCACGCCAGGCCCTACGACGCCCCGGCGCGCGGAAAAATGGAGCGCTTCTGGCGCACGCTGCGCGAAGGCTGCCTGGACTTCCTGGGGCCGGTGGCCAGCCTGCACGACGTCAATGTCCGGCTGTGGGCCTTCCTCGACGCGCACTACCACGCCGCCGCGCACTCGAGTCTCGTCGGCCGCACGCCCGCGTCCGTCTTCGGGGCCCACCCGCGCGCGCCGGATGGGCTGGACGAGAAGGTCCTGGCCGATGCGCTCACCGTGCGCATCCGCCGGCGCGTGCGCCGCGACACCACCGTGGCGCTGGATGGCGTGGACTACGAGTTGGACGCAGGCCACCTGGCGGGTCGCCTCGTCTTCATCTGCCGCACCCTGGCGGACGCCGACGCGGCGCCCTGGGTGGAGGTGGACGGCCAGCGGCTGCCCCTGCGCCCGGTGGACGCCGTGCGCAACGCCCGCAGAGAGAGGCCCTACCGAAAACCGCACCTGGACGAGACAGCCCCACGCCACCCGGCCTTCGCGCCAGCCCAGGCGCTTCTGGACAGGGCCGTCGGCCGCCCCCTCGCGCACGCGCAGCGGGACGGAGGTGACGAATGACGCCCGCGTACCTCGGCCACTTCGGCCTCACCTGCGCTCCCTTCTCCAAGGAGGTATCCGACGCGGACCTCTGGCTGCCCACCTCCAAGGCCGCCCTCGTGGAGGAGTTGGGCGAGGCCCTGAAGAACCGCGCCAGCGTCGTGCTCACCGGCGAGCCGGGCGTGGGCAAGACGTGCGTCTTGCGAGCGCTGCGACACCGGCTGCCGGCCCAGGGCTTCCGCCTGACGTACTGCCACAACGCCACCCTGGGCCGCCGGGACTTCTACCGCCAGCTGTGCTTGGCGCTCGGCCTCAAGCCGTCGGCCACCGCCGCCGCCGTCTTCTACTCCGTCACGACGCACGTCGAGCAACTGGGCGCCGAGAAGCTGCACCCCGTCTTCCTGCTGGACGAGGCCCACCTACTCCACCAGGACGTGCTGGACCATCTGCACATCCTCCTCAACTACCAGTGGGACTCACGCGCGCTGCTCTCGCTCATCCTCGTCGGGCTGCCAGAGCTGGAGTCGCGGATGGTGCGTCGGCACAACCGCAGCCTCTACTCGCGCCTGCACACCCGGCTGCGCATCGAGCCACTCACTCCGGAGGACACTGCTGAGTACCTTCGAGTGCGGCTGGCCCGTGCCGGGTGCGAGCGCGAACTCTTCGCCTCGGACGCACTGGCCATGCTGCACGAGGCCGCCAGTGGCGCGCTGCGCGATGTGGACCGGCTCGCCACGGCGGCGCTGCGCGAGGCCGCTCGGCGAAGGAAGAAGCTGGTGGAGCGCGACGCGCTGGCCCGCGTGCTCGACACCGTCGGAATCGATGAGCCGTAGCGCTTGAGCGCATCACGGGCTTGCGCGCTACGCGCGCTCGCCCCCGATGCCCATCACGCTGCGCGGCGCGCTGACGCGCGCCTCCAGCGATGGCCATCAACCAGCCGGATCACCCGGCCATCAACAAAGATGCGCGGCAACACTTCGCACGGTGAGCGCCTTGCGCATCCATCTCGTATTCGAGGACGTCTTCCAGGGTGCTCTGCGTACCTTCAATCTGGGAGCTGAGCACCGCCTCGTGGCGGACGTACATCGCGACAAAAAGCGATGGGTTCGGAAGGATGGATGCGACTCCATCCAACCGGCCCAGCGCCCGGTCTGCGGCACTGAGCATCTGCGTCAACTCCCCATCCAGGTGAATCGCAGGATCAGGAGGGAGCGGCGCAGGAATGAACGCCCGGTAGCCCTGAAGCTGCTGGACGTACTTTCCGGAGCGCATTCGAGACCTCTTCAGTCAGTGGATTGGAATACTGGCCTGCGGACACCAGCCTTATTTCAACCATAGGCGTCTTTTTGAAATAACTACCCCTTTTGGGGGATGTTGTTCCAACCACCCTGAAGCGCCAGGAAGCCTTCCGGCCTTACGACTGCAGGCTCGCGGCGGCCTCTTCCTGCGCGCCGTCCTGCCCGTTGCCGCCGTCCGTGAAGAGGTTGGCCACCGGGCGCAGCTTCGGGGGACGGCCGCGGCGGCGCGGGGCGTTGTCGTCGTTGCCCGGCGTGGCGCCCACCGGCTCCGCCTGGGCCGGGCCTCCCTTGCGCACCGGACGCGGCAGGTGGATGGCCTCCAGCTTCGCGCCCAGGTCCGCGTCGTCCTCCGCGAACACCTTCGCGTACGCCAGCGCGCGCTGGCCCTTCTGCAAGAGCGACTCCTGGCTCTCGTTCAGCGCGTGCCGGGCCGCGTCCAGCGCCGCCTGCGCCCGGGCCACGGCCTCCGCCTTCTCACGCACGTGCGCCGCGGACTCGCCCAGCACCGCCGTGTCCACGTCCGGGAACTTCACGTCCGCCAGGTCCGTGGCGAACAGCTCGAGCAGCGCGCGCAGCGCGGGGGAGATGGAATCGTTCTCGGGGGTTTCGAACATGGACAGGCCTCCTCACAAGGCGTTTGAACGGCGCCTATCTGCCCAGATGTTCAGTGTCCTTTCAAGGGGGTCTTCTAACCAGCCGGAATGTCGACCCCGCTGATCAATCCACCCGCACCAGACCGACCTCTCGCACCCCCGCCGACGGATCCACGTCCACCGCCAGGAAGTGCCGGCCCACCCCGTCGAAGCGCTCCGGAATCGCTCCGCCGCCTCCGGAGATGAACGCCGGGATGCCCGCGTTGGAGAACGAATAGTAGCTGTGGATGTGGCCGTAGAGCGTCAGGTCCACCCCCGCGCGCGCCATCTTCCCCACCAGCCCAGCAGCCTCGTTGCGCACCGCGAAGCCTCCGCCCCGGACGCCAATCGGATCCAACGGGGGGATGTGCATCGCCACCACGTGCACCGCGTCGCGCGCCTCCTCCAGCCAGCCGTCCAGCGCCTCCTCCACCAGCGGATCCACCGTGCTGCTGCCGGAGTCCACCAGGCTGAAGTGCACGCCGTGGAAGGTGAAGTGCTGGCTGGCCCGGCCCACCAGCCGCTGGTACTCGCGCGCGTCGTCCGTGAAGGTCTCGTGGTTGCCCAGCGTCGCGTACAGCGGGATGCGCGAGTCCGCCTCCAGCCGCTGCTGGAACTCCTCCAGCTGCTCGCGCGTGCCGAACTCCGTCAGGTCCCCCGCGAAGAAGATGAAGCGCAGGCTGGGGTCCTGGTTCAGCTTCGCGTAGACATCCCCGACCTTCGACAGCGCCTCCTGCACGTCCGCCAGCGCCGCGAAACGGAACGGCTCACGCGTGTCCCAGTCCGGCGGCGCCACCGTCAGGCGCATGTCCGTCCCCGGACGCAGGGCCACGCGCCATGCCTTCACCGTCGGGTGCGCGTCCGGCAGCGCCACCACGTCCAGCGGCGAGCCCGCTCCGTCCACGGCCACCAGCTCCGCGCCCGGCATCGCGTTGTGCACCGTGAACAGCCAGTCCGTGCGCGCATCCGCCGCGGCCGTGACGCGCGTGGTGAACACCGGCGCCTGGCCCCACAGCTCCAGCGTCCCCGACGCCAGCGTCCGCACCGACGCGAGCCCGCCCTCCACCTCCACCTTCAATGCGTCCGCTTCAGCCCGGCCCACGCGCGTGTCCCGCACCGCGCGGTCCTCGCTGGGACGCATGCAGCCCGTGGTCAGCAGCGCCGCCGTGACACCCAGCGCGCCCAGTGCACGAAGTCCACCGCTCACGTGTCACCTCCCACCGCGTACACCAGCGACAGCCGCCCCATCAGCGCGCCACCCGCCTGCGCCTCCGCCGCCACGCCCCAGCGCTCCGTCACCAGCACGCGCCCCTTCAAGCCGAACGACCCCACCATGCCGCCGCCCCTGTCTCTTATACACCTC